>JAPYWO010000086.1 GCA_028276305.1 Candidatus Thermokryptus sp. | reverse complement strand
TTGCTTATCGGAAATATATTAACCGTAAAGCCCTGTTCCTCGGTTATATAATAACCAAGCAGTTGCTCACCTGTAAGCCCGGCATATCTAAAGTGTGTATCGTCAATTATAACATACTTAACCCCTGCCTGAGAAATAAACTTAACAATGTGCTGTTCCCAAACCCTTTCCGCAAGCCACATTCCAACAGGAACTTTACCGAACTGCTCTATTATGAAATCCGAAAGCTTCTTTATCTGATCAAGTTTATCTTGATCTGGTATGACTGCAAGTATCGGCTCATAAAAGCCACCAGTTATCAATTCCACTTGACCGCTATCAACGAGCGATTTAAGTTGTTGAATAAACTCTGGATGATTTTTCAAAATCCACTCAAACAAAATCCCGGTATAGTGCTGTGCGAGTTTAATTTTTGGATGTCGTGCGAGAATCTCAATGAAAGGTTTGTAAGCAGAATTATAAGCATGCTCAAATACGAAATCAAAATTTCCAGATGGTTGATGATTGTGAATTCCAAGTACGAGGTTGATTTTTTTCACCTTTGGATTTCAAAATTTGTTTTCACTATTTTTCAGGTCTCATATGTGGGAAAAGTATGACATCGCGAATGGTTTTCTGATTGGTTAAAATCATCACAAGCCGATCAATCCCTATACCAAGCCCGGCTGTTGGTGGCATACCATATTCAAGAGCTCTTATAAAATCCTCATCTATAGTCATCGCTTCTTCATCACCCTGTGCCCTTAAACGCGCCTGCTCTTCAAACCTATATCTTTGATCAATCGGGTCATTCAACTCGCTGAAAGCGTTGCAGACCTCCATACCTGAAATTATAACCTCAAATCTTTCAACAAGATGTGGTTTGCTCCTATGTCTTTTTGCAAGCGGTGACATCTCAATTGGATAATCAATCACAAATGTCGGCTGTATCAAGTTCGGTTGAACCAGCTCTGAGAAAATCTCATCAATTATCTTCCCAACTCCAATTTTTGAAGAAACATCAACATTAAGTCGCCTCGCTATGGCACGAAGTTCATCTTCGCTTTTCCCTTCAAGATTTTCACCCGTGTACTGCTTCAACAACTCAAACATCGGGACTCTCTTCCAAGGCGGGGTTAAATCAATTTCATTGTCCCCAAACTTTATCTTTGAAGTGCCGTTAACTCGCAAACAAACATTGTAAATCAAATTCTCCGTAAACTCCATCATCCAATTGTAATCTTTGTACGCAACATAAAGTTCAAGCATCGTAAACTCTGGATTGTGCATCCTGTCCATACCCTCATTTCTAAAATCCTTGCCTATTTCATAAACACCATCAAAGCCACCAACGATTAATCTCTTCAAGTAAAGTTCATCTGCGATGCGAAGATACAAATCCATATCAAGCGCATTATGATGCGTTACGAAAGGTCTAGCCGTTGCACCACCATAAACTGGCTGAAGGATTGGCGTTTCAACTTCAATGTAACCATGTGAATCAAGTATTTCCCTTATAGTGCTTATTATCTTGGCACGTTTTATGAAAACCTGCTTCACTTCCGGATTTACGATCAAATCAACATATCTTTGCCTGTACCTCATCTCTTTATCCGTGAAAGGATCGTAAACAATCCTGTTACCGTGCTCGTCTATTTTCTCCTTTACTACTGGAAGCGGTCTAATTGATTTAGCAAGAATTTGATAGTCATCAACTTTAACAGTCACTTCCCCAGTGCGAGTCCTGAAAACCTCACCCTTAACACCAATTATATCCCCAATGTCAAGCAATTTTAAAATGTCATACTTTTCTCCAAGAACATCTTTTTTAAAATAAATTTGAATTTTCCCCCTTGAATCTTGAATATGGGAAAATGTCGCCTTCCCCATCCGCCTTATTGACATAATACGACCAGCAATTGAGACATTCATCGGAGGGTCTTCATCTCGGAAATTTCTCAAAATTTCGTCGGAATAAGCATTAACCGGATATTCATAAGGGTAAGGATTAATCCCAAGCTTTTTCAATTCCTCAAGCTCTTCAAGTCGCCTTTTCATAAGTTGGTTGAACTCTTCCCAATATTGAAACTTAAGTTCGTCCTGCAAAGCGATTCGTGATTTTTGTTTTTTGTTGTTTTTAATTTAATTAAATTTGCATAAAAAATGAAACCGCTTCCAAAATGAAAATCTCAACCAAAACATTCAACTTGATAACTTACATAAGTTTAGCAATTCTCGTCATCCTGCTAATTGGAATGCTTACAAGGGTAATTCCCCCTGAATACTATCTCCACGCTTTAACAGTTGCAATCGCATTGTTCATACTTAGAATTTTCCTCAGAATTCAAATGTATCTGCAATCAAAATCATCAAAGCGAAATGAAAATTAAAGAGAAATTAATTGAGGAAATCGTTGAAATATCGCACCTGATTTACAAAAAGGGCTTCGTCTCCTCAACCGACGGCAACATCTCAGCTAAACTCCCGAATGGAAATATACTTTGCACTCCGACATCCGTCAATAAAGGCGAGGTCAAAAAATCACACATCGTTGAGGTAAATCCAAGGGGCGAAGTAGTTTATGGCATTTACAAGCCGTCAACCGAGATAAAGATGCATCTTTTTATTTACCAGCGTCGCGATGATGTCAAAGCGATAATTCATGCTCACCCACCGTTTGCTACTGCTTTTGCAACCGCAGGGCTCTCGCTTGAGGGATATGTCTTGCCCGAGGTGATTGTAAATCTTGGTAAAATACCGCTTGCAAAATATGCCACCCCATCAACCGAAGAAGTGCCATTGTCAATAGAGCCGTTTGTTGAAAAACACGATGCATTCCTCCTTCAAAATCATGGCGCGGTTACGCTCGGCTCAAGCTTAAAAGATGCCTACTTTAAAATGGAGAAACTTGAACACTACGCAATGATAATTTTACTTGCGAGAATCCTTGGCGGTGAAAAAAATCTATCACAGGATGAAATTGCAAAACTTTCAGAAATAAGCTTAAAATCATACGGGAAAAAGATAAAGATATGAAGACAGGGAAAATAAAAGTTGCTGTTTTGCTTGGGGGAACATCTCCCGAAAGGGATGTCTCAATAATTTCGGGAAAATATGTAACGCTTGGATTAAGGGAAGCCGGATACATCGTTAAACCGATTGACCCTGCCTTTGGCGTAAACCAACCTGAAAACGAGGATGAACTTTTCATAAGCTCAATAAGGGAAACCCCGCCAACCGAGGAGGAACTCTCAAAACTTTCAAATAAAAATGTGATTGAGTGCATCAATTCAAATCTCCTTGATGATGTTGATGTCGTCTTCATAATTTTGCACGGGAAATGGGGGGAAGATGGAACGGTTCAAGCTTTGCTTGAGCTTCGCGGTAAAAAATATACGGGTTCAGGTGTGCTCGCAAGCGCAATTGGCATTGATAAAAACATGTCCAAGATTGTCTTCAAACATCATGGAGTTCAAACGCCTGAATGGTTTACGATAAGAAAAAATAAAATTGACCTGAAGGAAATAAGAGAAAAAATTGAAAAGTCATTCTCATACCCATGTGTAGTGAAACCCAACGATCAGGGCTCAACCGTCGGCTTAAGCATTGTCAAATGCCCCGATGATATTGAACCAGCAATTGAGCTCGCCTTCAAGTACTCTGATCAAGTAATCGTTGAGGACTTCATAGATGGCAAGGAGCTAACAGTTGGAATTCTTGGAAATATGGCGTTGCCAGTGATTGAAATAATACCCAAGGGCGGGATTTATGATTATTACCATAAATACACAAAAGGAGCAACTGAATATATAGTCCCTGCGCAAATCCCGGAAAAACTAACCCAAAAACTCCAAGAACAAGCTTTGCTTGCGTTTGAGTCAATCGGATGTAAAGGATTCGCAAGGGTTGATTTCAGAGTTAAAGAAAACGGCGAAATATATTGCCTTGAAATTAACACAATCCCAGGCATGACAGGAACAAGCTTAGTCCCTAAAGCAGCTAAAGCAGCTGGAATTGATTTCCCAGAACTCGTTGACAGAATTGTAAAACTTGCCCTTGAGGAGTGATCACCTTCTGAAAAACTGTTCAAGCAACTTCCCACCTCGTCTTTTTATTTCATCCTCTATTTCCTTTAGCTTGGCGTCTCTTAGTTTCTCAAATTCATTTATCTGGACATTGTATTGCTCCAATTTTGAATATGCCTCATTTAACTTACTCTCAACGATTTTCTCAAAATCAGCAAGATACGAATCAATTTTCTCTCTTACTGCCTTTTCAACATTTTGTTTTATCCTCTCAATCTCTCTCCCCACGGCGTCTTTAAAACCTTGCGTCAACTGTCTATCAAGTGTTGAGTTAAACCTCACATCAAAATCAGACCCTTTGAACGACAACAATATTTTCGCATCAACATTTTTAACCGAGTTAAATGTTTGCTTGAAAATTTCGGCAACTTTTTCTTCGTATTGATTATTAAATTTCGCATCTTGATAGGCAAAGACGGGATTTAAAGCGTTAAACTCTGCTTTTGATTCTATCAAATTTGCCTGCTTGAAAATTTCAAAGTTAAAGTCCCCATTAGCCCTTGCCAATTTAATCGGGAGATATTTAACATTGTGATCAAATTTTAAATCAACGATTGGGAAATTTAAAATCCCAAGCTGCAATTTTTGACTTGGCGGTGAAGAAACAAAATCAAGGACAAGTTTTAGATGCAATTGAGCTTTATCCGGGCGAGTTCCTTCAAGCGAAAAAATTGTTGGTTTCCCAACGATTTTCGGTTGAGATGAAACATCAAGTAATTCCCCTTTTACAAAGAAACCACCATTGGTCTCACCTGATATTTCACACTGTTTCAACCAAAAATTCGGCAAAGCTTTTTCCTTAACGAAGTGTATATCTTGCCCTTTAAACCTCGGCGGTTTCTTCTCTTTTTCAGGTTTTGTCGCTTGCAACTTCTCAATCGCTTTTTCAACCCTGTCTGAATACCTAAGGTAAGTCAAATAATACGAGAACAATTTCGGACCGATTAAATAACGCACAACTTCCATCTTTGACATATCTGGAATTTTAGCATAATCTTTAACCTTAGCGAGATCACTTTTTATCGCATCTTGAAATTCAAGTTTGGCACTTTCAATTTTTGACTTTAAATCCTTCACCTCGTTAATTCTTGCATCATACTTGCCTTTTAATCCCTTTACAAAATTCGCGGTGTTGACAATGACATCTCTTGTTCTTTTTAAATCATCAACCGTCTTGATATCCCTTACATTAAGCGACCTTAAATTTCTCTCAATTTGTCTCAAGGAATCAATTTCCTTTTCAATTGATTCAACTTCAGCCCTAATTTTATCAACCCGCGAGATGAATTCCTTTTTTATGGAGTCAACTTTGTTTGGCGTTTCAAGTTTAACTTTATCAATTATATCTTCAACTTTTATCGTCTTTATCTCAGATAAAATATCAAAGGCGGGGGTGGATGTAACTTGTTCCAGAACTATAGCGAATTGCTTTTCAATAAAGCTTGGCTCTTTTTTCTCTTCTTTTTTCTTTGGCAAACGCCCGTCCGTTTTTCTATCTGTAAATGTTTTTATGTTTAAAACTTTCATCTTCTCAATTACAACTTTCCTCTTCAAAAGCGCAGATGGAGATAACTTAAATTCAACTGGACCAGTTTCAATCATATTCTTGAAAGCTATCTCTGGATGAGCAACCTGCAATCTATTCCACTTGAAAGATAAATCTAAAATTGAAAAGTCAAGGTTATCTATTTCAACCTTCGCACCGACAATTCCCTCCCCGGCTTTTTCAAGTGTCTTTTCAAGCCATTTATCGGTCAAGAAAATATTCAAAAGAACAAAAATCAAAACTAAAATCACAACGATTATAACGCCGGATTTTCTTATGTATCTCATAACTCACTTAACACTTTTATTTTTTGATACATGCCGTAAATTTTCGTCGCTTTGAACATTTGAAACAAAGGCAGTTTTTGAATGTGCGGGTCTATTTTCTCGCGATAATTTTTAACGAGCCATCTTGTTAAAATTAAAACTGGAACGAACAAAATTATTGAAATAAATGTGCTCCCCATGACAACCGTGTTATAAAATCTTGTAAATGGGATCACCGGGGCTTGATAAATAGATGTCCAAAAATCACGAAGGAATTCAACATCAACAAGAAGCCAATATCCAATTGAGTGGAAAATTGGATCAAAGATATAAGCTATAGATGAAAAAATTGCCAGCCCGAGCAATACTGCTCCGAAATTAACATTCAAAATTATAACGAGAAACCA
>JAPYWO010000085.1 GCA_028276305.1 Candidatus Thermokryptus sp. | reverse complement strand
AAAGATATCTATCAATTTGAAACCACATCTTTCCCCTATCTTTGGGAAAAGTTCAAATTTGTCATTCACAACGATAAAAATCAAAGCCCCATCAACGAGATTTTTATTTATATTCTTGAACACCTCAACAATTCCATTAACATACTCTTCTTTTGCTTTCTCTGTTTGACCTTTCATTGCTGAACCAATTTCAAGCTCATCATATCTTGGCAAATCAAATAATTCATAAGCATATCTATGTTGTTCGTGGTAATCTATCAAACCAACATAAGGTGGGGAAGTAAACACTCCGTCTATCTTCAAGTCCTCAGGTAGTTTAACGCTTCTTGCGTCACCCTGAATGATTTTAATAAATGCATCAGTTCTTATCTTGTCAAACTCTTTCAACCTTCTTATTGTATCTATGCTATATCTTTCTATGAACTTCAGCGCTTCATCCACAGGTTTGCAAAATCTTTTATGTTTAACACACCAATATGTATCTTTAACCGGTTTTTTGGGTCTGGCTAAATCATAGTGGGGGATAAGTCGCGCGGAACGCGCTGACCTGGAAAGAATTACCTTCAAAACATCCTGATTTTTGTAATCATTGATTATGCTTCTATAAAACAAAATTTCCTGCAAAGCTCTTTCCGAAAACCATTCTTTAAGATACTGGCTGTCGGTTTCAAACATTTGCGACCCAAAAAGGGACATCTCATTTAAGCTTTTGCTGAAAGCCTTTAACCTTCTCAAAGCGTCTTTTATTTCAAATTCAACTTCATGGATATCGTATTTTCTGGTTTTAACCTCTTGTATCAAAACATTGAAAGGGGATAATTCTATGCCGATAGAATTTATGCCTAAGACATTCGCTTCCACAAGCGTTGTCCCAGAACCAGAAAAGGGATCAAGTATTGTATCACCTTTCTTGAAAAACCTTTTCAGGAAAACCTCAACAAGTTGAGGTATAAACTTACCAAGATAGGGATGGAGCCGGTGGACATGCTTTGTCCTTTCGGATTCCCTGACACTTAAGAAAGTTAAATCATCACCCAAAATTTCAATGTTTTTCTGGGCATTTATCTTAGCTTCAATAAGTTTTACATCAACTCCGATTCTTTTGGCTACACTCTTATTTGCGTCAAGCATCGTTTAAAATTCTTATCTTTTCACTTGTATGTGAAGCTCGTCAAGTTGTTTGGGGTCAACTTCGGATGGCGCTTCATCCATAAGGGATAGAGCACTGCTCGTCTTAGGGAAAGCAATGACATCTCGGATTGATTTCATCCCAGTGAAAAGCATAACAAGTCGGTCAAATCCGAAAGCGATACCTCCATGGGGTGGAGCCCCATATTTGAACGCCTCAAGCAGGAACCCGAACTTTTTCCTCGCTTCTTCATCCGATATCCCAAGAAGTTTGAAAATTTTCCGCTGAAGTTCAGCATCGTGAATCCTTATACTTCCGCCAGCAATTTCATTCCCATTTAAAACAAGGTCGTATGCCCTTGCACGAACTTTCCCAGGGTCTGAATCAAGAAGATGTAAATCATCAAGCTTTGGTGAAGTAAAAGGATGATGAACTGATACCCAGCGATTTTCCTCCTCATCCCATTCAAGCAATGGGAAATCAACAATCCAAGCAAACTTAAATTGTTCCTCATCAATTAAATTTAATCTCCTCCCCATTTCAAGGCGCAAACTTCCAAGGATTGAATAAACCTTCTGTGGCTGATCTGAAATTAAAATCATCAAGTCCCCGTCCCGAGAGTTCATCCTTTCCTTTAATTTTTGTAGAGAAATTTTTGTGAAGTATTTAGCCACGGGTGATTCAACCTCCCCATTTTCAACTTTAAAATGAACAAGCCCACCAGCGCCGAGGTCTTTTACAAAGTTAGTTAACTCATCAATTTGTTTCCTTGAGAAATTCGCACAGCCAGGCAAATTTAAACCACATATAACTCCACCGTTCTCTATCGCTTCTCTGAAAACTTTAAACTCGGTCGTTTTAAAAATATCAGTGGCATTTACTATCTCCAAATCAAATCTTAAATCTGGCTTATCAGTGCCATACTTTTCAATTGCTTCAACATATGGAATCCTTGGAAATGGCAACTGAATCTCAATCCCTTTTATCTCCTTCATCAACCTGAAAATTAAACCCTCAACGATGTTAAAAACATCTTCTTCCGTGACGAAAGACATTTCAACATCAATTTGAGTGAACTCCGGCTGTCGGTCAGCTCTTAAGTCCTCATCTCTAAAACATCTCACGATTTGAAAATATCTATCAAACCCAGCAACCATTAAAATTTGTTTGTAAAGTTGAGGTGATTGTGGAAGGGCGTAAAATTTCCCCGGGTGAAGCCGACTCGGGACGAGGAAATCCCTTGCTCCTTCAGGCGTGCTCTTAACAAGAAAGGATGTCTCTATCTCAATGAAACCATTCTCATCAAAATATCTCCTCACGACCTGAGCCATCCTGTGCCTTGTGATCAAATTTGACTGCATAATCGGTCTTCTGAGATCAAGATATCTGTATTTAAGGCGAAGTTCCTCCGAGACATTTATATCATCTTCAATTAAAAAAGGTGGCGTCTCCGATTTGCTTAAAATTTGAACCTCATCCGCAAGCACATCAATTTCACCCGTTGGAAGAGATGGATTTTCCGCTCCCTTAGGTCTTCTCTCAACTTTTCCAGTAACGGATATGACAAATTCTGATTTTAACTCCTTCGCAATTTGATACGCCTGATCGTTATGTTGAGGTGAAAATACAACCTGTGTTTTCCCATACCTATCCCTTAAATCAATGAAAATTAAACCCCCAAGGTCTCTTCTTCTGTCAACCCAGCCGTTTAAGGTGACAATTTTACCAACATCGCTTGCTCTTAATTCACCACATGTGTGCGTTCTCTTTTTGAAAATCATCCCTTTTGCGTTTTGATTTTTGTTTTTTCAAAAATATATTAAATCTGACAGTTATTATCAAACTGAAGCGAACCTTGATTATGAAAGTTGCGCTCTTTATACCCTGCTACATTGATCAATTCTTCCCCGATGTTGGGGGCGCAACAGTTAAAATACTGAAAAAATTTGACTTGAAAATTGATTATCCACTTGAACAAACATGCTGTGGTCAGCCCGCATTTAACAGTGGCTACTGGTCAGAGGCGAAAGTTCTGGCTGAAAAATTTTTGAAAATTTTCCGAAACTATGATTATATCGTCTCGCCCTCTGCTTCTTGCACAAGCATGGTCAGGGTATTTTACCCCGAAATTTTAAAAGATGAAAACACAAAAGAAATCACAGCCAAATTTTTTGAATTGACCGAATTTCTAACGAAGATTTTACGGGTTGAATCAACCGAAGCTGAATTTAATCACAGCGTTGCCTATCACGATTCTTGTCACGCATTAAGGGAGCTTGGGATAAAAGATTCACCAAGGGTTCTTTTGAGAAATGTCAAAAAAATTAAACTACTTGAGATTGAAGATGGCGATAGGTGTTGTGGCTTCGGCGGAACATTTGCTGTGAAGTTCCCCGAAATCTCAACGGAAATGGCAAAAAGCAAGGTTGACAACATAATAAAAACTGGCGCTGAATTTGTCACTTCAACTGACTCAAGTTGTCTTATGCACATTGGCGGTTACATGTCAAAAAATGGAGTTAAAGTCAAAACAATTCACATAGCTCAAATTTTAGCCAACTTTTAAATCAAAACTGGAAAAATCCATGAAAGAGACATATACGCCGTTGAGATTCAAAGAGAACGCTTTGAGGTTCATCCAGGACGAAAAAAGACGGGCAAATTTAAACAGGGCTATACACCACACACTTTCAAAAAGAATTGAGGTTGTCTCAGAACTTCCGGATTGGGAAATCCTCAGGCAAAGAGCTCATGATATTAGAAAAGAGGCGATAGAGAACATCTGGCATTACATTGAAATCTTTGAGAAGAAAGCAACTGAAAACGGGATAAAGGTCATTTACGCAAGCGATGCCATTGAGGCGAGGAATCAAGTACTTGAAATAGCGAAGCGAATAAATGCAAAGCTTTGTGTAAAGTCAAAGTCAATGGTTAGCGAGGAGATAGGGCTTCGGGAATTTCTTGAAGAGAATGGAATTGAAACGGTTGAGACCGACCTTGGTGAATTCATAGTTCAACTTGCTGGGGAAAAGCCATCGCACATCACAGCGCCAGCAATGCACAAGTCAAGAGATGAGATAGGGAAATTATTTGCCGAAAAACTCGGCGTTGAATTTACATCTATCCCGGAGGAACTGACGAGGATAGCTCGGGGATTTCTTCGGGATAAATTTTTAAATGCGGACATTGGAATTTCGGGGGCGAATTTTCTCGTTGCTGAAACGGGGTCAATTGTTATAGTTGAAAATGAAGGAAATGCCGGCTTAAGCACAACGCTTCCAAAAATTCACATAGCGATAGCAGGGATAGAGAAAGTCATACCACGGCTTTCTGATCTAACTGTTTTCTTCAAAGTCCTTGGAAGGAGCGCCACCGCTCAAAGATTTACAAGTTATGTTTCACTGATAAACTCTCCACGCGGTCAAAAGCCAGATTCACCGGAGGAAATTTATCTTATCTTGCTTGATAATGGAAGAACACATCTTCTCAAGTCGGAAAAATTAAAAGAGGCGCTTTATTGCATAAAATGTGGCGCTTGCATGCTTGCCTGCCCGGTTTATCAAACCGTTGGTGGTCATTCCTACGGCTGGGTCTATCCAGGACCGATCGGTTCAATTCTCGCATCAGCACAACTTGGACTTGAAAAAGCAACGCCTTTGCCTTTCGCCTCATCGCTTTGTGGTAAATGTCATGAGATTTGCCCAGTCAAAATTGAAATTCACCATATACTCGTTTGGCTGAGACATCAAGCAGTTGAACACAAAAGGACATCAAGAACCGAAAAATTGATTTTCAAACTGTGGCTTTTTGCGATGAAAGATGCAAAAATTTATAAAGCGGGGGCAAAACTTTTGAGGTTTCTTAAAAAAATCGGAATTAAGCCATCGCTTAAAGCATGGTCAAGGACGCGGGAATTCCCACAAATTGCGGAAAAATCATTCAGGGAAATATGGGAGAAAGAACTGAAAAATTGATTGAAAGATTCAAACTTGAATTTGAAAGGGTCGGCGGTGTTTTTATAATGGCTAAAAAGGACCAAATCCTGCCTATACTAAATCAAACGCTCAAGGTTGAAAACGCCGAGAAAATTTTCGTTGAAAAATTTGATGAGGAACTTTCTGACATTTTAAAACAACTTGACGCAAAGCAAATCATCACCCAAGCTCATTCAGAAAAGCAACTTGCTGAGGTTGATGCATCAATAACTGGATGTGATTACTTAATCGCTGAAACTGGAACGATCGTTTTCATCCATAACGAGAAAAGATTTAAAAGTTCAATTTTACTCCCGCGAGTTCACATCGTTATAGCGAAGTCGGAACAAATTTACGAATCCTTGGAACATGTTTTTGAAAAGATGGACAAAAAATTTGATTCAATTTTTTTAGTAACAGGTCCAAGCCGAACCGCCGACATAGAAAAGGTCATCGTCAAAGGTGTTCACGGACCGCAGATGGTTTATCTCATCTTGATTTAAACAGGGCTTTCATGCCATTTAAAAATTCCGGAAGTGTATACTTTGGGAATCTCGGCCAGGTCACCAAAACGACAAAGATAATCCACGCAACAAGGAGAAATCCATGGGTTGGAGATTTAGTTAAAGCAATCCAAATCATACCAGCGTAAGGTGGAGCTTGCAATCCCCAAGCGAGATGTTCAGATTTAAAGTACCAAATAAGAAAAGCACTTAACAGAAGATAGCCAACACCAACAAAGGCGGATACAAACCCAGAAAAGGTCATAAAAAGCCAGCAACCAAAGGCGACGGTGACATCAGCTGTTAAGTCATGCCTTCCAATCCAAGATTGTGTCTTTCTTGGGTCAAGCCGTGAAATCGGTCCGTCAATTAAATCAGTAACCCAAGCAAGCCAAAGCAAAAGCGATGCCGAAGCAACAGATTCGGGGACATCAAGCGTCGCAAATCTGATAATGTAAAGCCCGGTGAAAAATCTTATTGTAGTTAAAATGTCCGCGACGAGTTTTAAACTTATAGCTACTTTCATGGGGTTTTAAATTAAAAATTTTTCAACGATGAGCCCAAATATTAAAAGAGTTGAAAAATAAAGTTGAAGCTTCGCCGTCAAAAGGTCAAGGAAAGTAAAATTAACAAGTGCCTGATTGAACGAAACCTTTACATTTTTCACCGCTATCGGAAAG
>JAPYWO010000084.1 GCA_028276305.1 Candidatus Thermokryptus sp. | reverse complement strand
ATTGGTTGCCGACTTTAAATCAGAGCTTGAGTCCAGGGGCTCTTCAATTTCACTTGATGAGATAGTTGAACTTTTAAAGGAGAAATTCGTCCCGAAGATAATTGAAATTCTTGACATTGAAAAGGAGATAAGAGCGCAGGGGCTTTTGACCGAGGCACAGAGGAATAGCTTCATTGCGACGAAGGCGAAGTCCCTTGGGATAACTGCAGAACAAGCGATGAAAATTATGAACTCCGCATTCATTTATGTGCCAGTGATAAGCAAATATAACACGTATATCTCGGGTCAAACTTATGTCGTTGAGCTCAGCGCAGGTGTTGTTTGGTATCGCGTTGTCTACAGAGAAGATGGAACATCGGATCTTAAATTAACCGTTAAGAAAGAGACAAGAGGAATCGGCGTTGGTACAATAGGTAAGGAAGTAAAACATGAAGGAGAGAAAGTTGATTACAAAGAATATGCCTTCAGAACCGCAGCAATTGCCCTTGCTCGTGATATTCAAGTTGCGGTAAGGGATATACCTGAATTTCGTCTTGGTGCGCAAGTAATAGAGGTTTATTCAAACGCTATATCATTTCCAATGGGAAAAAGAGAAGGGATAAAAATTGACGACGGATTTGACTTGGTTGAACTACAAGAGAATCCAGATGGCGGAGTGATTCAAATGAAAATCGGATTCGCTCGTGTAACCCAAGTTGCTGATAACCGCTCAAACCCAAACCGATTTTCAAAAGCGAGAGTTATCATTGGAAGAGGTCTTGAACCCGGGATTTATGTCTCTGAAAGACCAAGATTGCCAATTGATTTACTCGTGAATTTCAAAACTAATCCTTTCACGATAACTTTAACTGGCTTTGGGAGTGAATCAATGACTGGTTATTCAATTCACGCTGAATTGCTTTATAATCTGGGGCGGAATTTGGATATATCGCAACTTTGGGTTGGAGGTGGGCTTTCATTCGGGGGTGGAAGCGCAGAAAATCTTGAAATTATGAAAATTATCTTCGGAGATAAACCGGATGTTTCAATACTTGAGTACAATGCTGTTGTAATGAAAAGGTTCTATTTGCCGTTTAGATTCTCTGTTGTTGGTAGAGCTGATTTCGTTCTTGAGGTAGTTAATTTTTCAAAAGGAGATGCAAAGCTTCAACATTCCGGGCTTGGACTTGCGCTTGGGCTTGGGGTTGAATATACTGCGACCCCTGATGTAATTCTTGGATTAGGGCTTGGTTACAGATTTTTCTCAGAGAGCGAAGAATGGGAAGGAGGAAGCGGAAGTGGAACCATACCCGGATTTGCTGGAAATCATTCTGGTACAATTTTTTCAGTTTATCTGAATTATTCTCTGCCCAAGCTTGGCTTTGACCCGATAGCAGCGATAAAAGGTGCCATTGGATGGTGATGTGCTTTGGAGCACAATTTTAAAATCCCTTGTTCTTTAATTTTAAAGCGAAAAAAACAAAAAGAGTTTGCGATGCTTAAAAGAAAATTTTTATGCCTTGTTTTCATCGTTTTGTTTTCCACTGTTTCAAACTCACAAAAGAATTTGCCCATCTCGCGTGAGGCGACATTTCTTGAAAGTTATTCCCCAACCGAGGTTACAATTAGAGCTTCTGGCATCGGGAAGAACAACGCTCAAGCTGAGCTTGACGGTAGGAGATCAGCTGTTTATTTCGTTTTAATTGGGTCAACTGACCCGATACTTCAGACGAACGAAGAGCGTATGGCATTTGAGAAGATTCAAGATGAGATATTTGATGAAAATAATATCAAGCGGTATATATCTTTTGAAACGACGGAATATGAGCAAAGGGTCAAGCTTTCAGATGGAAGAGTGAAGATAACGAAAGTTTATCGTGTGAACAAGAAACTTTTAACGGACGATCTCATAGCGAGAAATGTCATAAAGCCAAAGGAGGAGATAACAGAAGCGATCGGTTTGCCGTTCATTATGGTTGTCCCAGAGGCGCCGAAGGGTGTAAGTCCGGTTGACCTTTTAAGAAGTGATAGGTTGTTGAAAAAAGGAGCTGAAGTTATTGAATCATATCTTACAGCTCGCAAATATGATGTTCAAGTCCCAGAACAAATGGAGACATTAAGCGAGCTTGCCCAGGCGCAGGCGGGTTTAAAAGGTGTTGAAGAGGATTATGCTTACCAACTTGCTCTTGCCATTGGAAGCGATGTCTACATAACTTACAATGTGAAAGTTGAAAAAAGATATGTCGGAAGCACGGAATATAGAAAAGCCGTTGTAGCTGCGCGGGCATATGAAACTACAACTGCAAGGTTACTTGGGACAGAGACGGGCTATAGCGGTGAGTACGCAGTGCCAGAAGAAGCGGTCGTTGAGGAAGCGATGAACGATGCTATTGATAAAGTGTTAAGCAGAATAATGGCTTATTGGAAAGAGGACCTGACGCGCGGGCTACAGTTCAAACTTATCTTTAGAATAACTGGCAACTTTGATGAAGATACACACGATGAAATACTTTTAGCGACCGAACAGGTTCTGAAAAAGGTTTGTAATAGGACTAAGCAAAATGTCGTGACAGATCAAACATTGGATTACATCGTTTGGGTTAATCCGCAGAAGTATAATTCCCCACTTGCGCTTTTCAGGGATATAAGAAGTGGGATTGAATCGCAGGTGCCTGTGAAGGTTCGCAGAATCAGCGCCAACAGGAAAATGTTAATACTTGAGATAACCAGTTAAGTTAAAATAAATTTGGTCTTCAAATGAAGCGATTACTTATTTTGGTTTTGCTTTTTTCTTTTAATTTGCTCGCTCAGCCATCTTGGTACAAAACACAAACGCACCCGAAGTATCCTAAGGAATTTTACATACTTGGAATTGGTGCAAGCGTCGGCGAAGATGCAAGGGAAACAGCAAAGCAAAATGCGGTCGCAGATGTAGCTTCGCAGATAAGGGTTCAGGTTCAATCCGAAATCACGAGTTTAGAAAAAGAAAGGATAATCAACAAGGAATCGGATTACTATTCTGAGTTTCAGCAGAAGTCAAAGACGATCATTGATGAGGTTTTAACAGGGTGTGAGATCGTTGAGATGGAATTTGATAAGAAAAGTAAAACATGGTATGCGCTTGCTGTCCTTGATAAACAAAGATATTTGTCCTCACTTGAAGATGAGCTTGACAACGCCTGGGCTCAGATAAAAAAGCTCTACGATGACGCTCAATCATTCATTGGGGCGGGGAAAATTTTACAAGCAGTTCAAAATTTAAAAGATGCTCAGAAAAAGATTTACGAGATCTATTCTAAACAGGTCTTTTACAATGCGATATCACGAATTCCATATAAGCCAGATGTTGAACTTACAACAGCCGGGATTGAATCCGAGATAAGGGACTTGATCTCAAAGATAAAAATTGAAAAAGTTTCTGGCGATAATCAAGTCGCAAAGGTTGGTGAAGAACTCCCAGAGCCACTTGTCATTAAAGTCATGTATTATGGCAATGTTTCCGTTCCGATTTCAAACGCTAATGTGACATTCGCTTATAAGAGCGGTGAAGTCATTGAGAGAAAATTGACAGACGATCAAGGAATGGCAAGCGTTCGTGCGTTAGCAATGGGTAAAGGCGGAAGGAACGCAATTGTTGTTAGTTTTTCAATCCCCGGTCTCCCAGCAGAGTATGCAAGGGTTTTATCAAATGTTCGGGCGGAGTTCTCTTATTCAACGACTTCTGAAGCGGTTGCAACAGTTTCAGTTTCAATCAAAGGAGCGAAAGAGGATAAATTGATAAACGATGTGATGAAGAAGTTAATTCAAGCGATAGAGAAAAATGGATTTAAAATTGAAGATGAATCAAGGTTTGTAGTAGGAGGCGATGTTAGTTCAAGGGTTGTCTCTACAGTTCAAGGTGTTGGAGGGATGCTTTACACGGTTGAGGCAGAATTAGGTCTTTTTCTCAAGGACCTTGAAACAGGTCAAATCATTGGAAGCATGAGCGTTAAGTCAAGGGCTGTGGGCAAGAGTGAGCGCGAGGCGTATGAAAAAGCATTGAAGGGGATGAGATTCTCAAATAAGGATCTTGTTGAGTTACTTTCAAATGCTAAAACTGAAGAATAAACAAAAACTAAAAGGAGGGAAAAATAATGCGGTATCTTGCATCTTTAATTCTGGCTGTAGCAGTTGTGATATTCATTGTTGGTTGCGGTGGACCAAAGGAAAGGGTAGCGGTTCCGGAATCATCGGCTCCGGCTTGGGTCAACACACCACCAACAGCTGTTGACGCAATCTATGCCGTCGGAGCAGCAAATGTCGGAGCGAATCCAGTCCTTGCGAGAAATAAAGCAGCCGATGCAGCAAGGCAAGAGCTTGGAAGGATAATCCAAACGAAGGTGAAAAGCTTGCTTGATAATTTCATGCAAGAGCATCAGGAATTCATAAACAATCAGGGGACAATAACTTCTGAGGAGTTCACGAGAAGCGTGAGTAGGTCAGTTAGCCAGGCTACGCTTGCTGGTTCTCAAATAGTTGAATTTTATTATGACAAGGACAACAAAATTTACTATGCGCTCGCAGTTTTGAGAAAGAATGATATCGTCAACGAAATAATGAGAACGATGAATGAGGCACAACGCCAGAAGAAAACAGCTTTTGTTGAGCAAAAAGCGGAAGAGGCGCTGAAGATACTTGACAAAGAACTTGAAAAGTGGGACTTGAGCAAGTAATTCAAATCCCTCCCCTCGCGGGAGGGTTTTTAATTTTGTTTTGATTTTTTGATCTTGTGGTGATAAATTTTGAAAAAGTATAAATGCTGAAGAAAGCCATGAGCGAGTTATATAGAATTGTTCTTATAGCTTTTGGTTTTATTTTCGTTGGACTCGGTATTTTAGGTGCTTTTCTTCCGCTTTTACCGACGACACCTTTTTTGCTTTTAGCAGCTGCTTGTTTTGCGAGAAGTTCAAAAAGGTTTTACAATTGGCTTTTAAATCATAAAGTTTTTGGAAGTTATATTAGAAATTATCGTGAAAAAAGGGCTATCACCCTGCGCGGGAAAATTATCTCGCTTGTTGTAATGTGGTTAGTAATGGGATATACAGCGTTGTTCGCTGTTTCAAATATCGTCGTAACTTTGATTTTGATTCTGATAGGAGCTGGTGTCACGAAACATATTCTTTCGCTTAAAACGATAAAGTGATTTTCAAAACTTATGAAAGTAAAAGTTGCTACATTTTTACTTTTTTTGAGCGCCTTTTCTTATTCCCAGGTACAGCCATCTTGGTTGTCGGTTCTACCTCAGTCAAGGGATTACATCTACGCCGTTGGGGTCTCATCACCCTACTTTTACCCTGAAACGACAAAAGCGAAAGCGATTGAGGACGCAATTTTTGAAATCGCAAGAACCATAGAGGTTGGCATAAGTGTTAAACAAATAAATTGGTTTGAGGATACCGGAAGTTTATTTTCTGGCATATCACACTTCAAAGAGGAATACGAGGAAGAAATTGACACTTCACTTGTAAACTTGATAAGGGAAAATTTTGAGCTTGTATCCGTATGGCAAGAACCGAAGTCAAAGCTATTTTATGTGCTCGGGCGTGTTCCCGTTAAAGCCATCTCATCTGATACAAGTTATTCAATCCCCGAAGAGTTGATTTATGACCCGGCGCTCGCAAAAGCTACATCCGTCCGTGGGAAGCCACCATCTTGGGTATTCAAAGTTCCCGTTTCTGATGTCGCAATTTACGCCGTTGGTGGAGCAGACAAACATTTTGACCCAGCAGAAACACGCAAAAAGGCGATACAAAATGCAAGAGCTGAACTTTCAAGAATTGTAAATTTGAAAATCCAAAACTTGCTTGATAACTGGTCATATGGGAACAAGGTTTTTGAGCTCGGGTATTCAATGAGAGTTTCAAGGACTGTCTCGCAGGCGAAAATTCGTGGTTCTCAAATAGTTGGATTTTGGATTGACCCAAAAACGGGAGCAAATTACGCACTTGCACGGATGTATAAAAAAAGTTTGATCTCTCAAGTAAAACAACTGACAGCAAATGTCATAAGGCAAAATCCTCCTGATGAGGTCAAGCAGGGAAAACCAATTGAAGAACTTCTAAACGAGGCGCTTCAACAACTTGATCGTGAACTTGAAAAGTTAAACAAAAAATAGTGGGGGGTTAAAAATGAAATTCAAAATCGCTCTTGCAATCATTCTAATTTCATCTTTTCTTTTTTCTCAGGAAAAAGTAAGCGTTGCGGTTTTGAGATTTGATGCAAAGGGCTTTGACCCAACTCAAATTGATGTCCTCGTTTCAAGGTTTAGGGT
>JAPYWO010000083.1 GCA_028276305.1 Candidatus Thermokryptus sp. | reverse complement strand
CATCGTAAGAAGAGGGGCGATACCACCAAAATGAGCACCATATCCAACCGATGTCGGCACAGCTATAACTGGCACACCGACAAGACCTCCAACTACACTTGGCAAAGCGCCTTCCATTCCCGCAACAACTATCACCACGCTGGCATCTTTTAACTTGTCAAGATTCAAAAACAATCTATGCAATCCAGCGACACCGACATCGCACAAAAGCTCAACCTCGTTCCCGAGAATCTCAGCTGTCACCCTTGCTTCCTCAGCAACTGGCAAATCGGCTGTCCCAGCAGTTATTATTAAAATTTTACCTTTCTTATCATCTTTTCTAATTTCCTCACGAACTACGGTTATTGTCCTTGCAATTTCATTATAAACCGCGTCCTTTGCGATTTCTTTAACCGCTTTAAAATGTTCAAACCCAGCTCTTGTCGCAAGAAGTAAATTTGAGCGTTCAAGAATTTTACCAGCGATCTGAGCCACCTGTTCAGGCGTCTTCCACTGACATAAAATCACCTCTGGGAATTTATGCTTTAACGCCCTGTGATGATCAACCTTAGCAAAATCAATTTCCTCAAACGGAAACCACCTTAACTCATTTATAAATTCATCAACCCCAATTTTCCCATCTTTATACTCTTTTAAAAGTTCCTCTACCTTTTGACGCATAGCTTGTAAAATTTTTAGAAGTTAAATTTTGCCGTAATCATAAACCCTTCCCTTGCCCCAGAGACCCGAACCTCCGGGATAGATCCGAATATATCACCTGAACCTTTATCAGGTGTGAAAAAAAGAACATCAATTATATTCGCAACCCAAATACCCACAGTGACCCCAAGAAACAAATTCCGCCGTTTGTAATCTTTGTCAATGTCTGCTTTTACTTGCAACATCTCCTGCCAGAGTTGATCTGCCCTTTCCCAATTCATCGTATTTAAATACTGCAACTCAAGATTTTCAAGCCGTTCGTTCCCGCCTACAAGGTTATTCTGGGAGACAATCGTTGTTACAAGTGACCCGAAAGTCGCCAATGTGAAAAACACACCCTTCACTTTGTGACCAAGATAAAATTGCCCAGCCCCTGGAATGAAAGTTGAATAAACCAACGCTGTGACCTTCCTCTGATTAAATAACTGCGATGTGCTTTGACCCCACAAGAATGTGTGAATTAAAAGGACAGACAGAAAAAATTTTTTCAACATCATCAGCGTCAACTTTGTTTTAAAATCACAGGTAAAATTTAAAAACTTAAACCGATATTTAAAAACGCTTTTATTTTTCATCCCATTTGTCAAAGATAGAGCGAACCTTCAAATCGTAATTCGTCAAGACAAAATTTTGAAAATTATTCGGATGCGCCTTTGATGAATAAGGTCTGCATCTAAACATCAAATCCCTCTCCTGATCACCCAGGTTTGGATATCTAACTTTCCAAATCTTCTTCCACTTCTCCATTAAAGCAAGGTCAAATTTATCAAGGGAATTCCCATTCCTATTAAAAATCCCTTCAAAAAATTTTTCTGAAAACGATTGAAAAAGCGACTTCCTCTCGGAAACGATAGACCCAGGGAACCCATCAACATAATAATTTGGCAGGAATTCCCTTATCCAAGAATTCGCCCTCATAAACTCAAAATACAATCCTAAGTTGAAGATTGGCTTCAATGTTGCAATCTCAATGGCTGTGAAGATATTTTTATCCTCAATCTCAAGGTGGTCGTCACTTATGAAATAATTTAAGCAGAAAAATTTCCTTTTGTTTAAAAGGAAGACCTTTTTAAAACCAATCAACAAACTTCTCGCCATCCATAATCTTCCTCTTTTGGTGATAATGAAGAAATCAATGTCACTTTTCATTGAAATGTTCCACTTCGCAAGAGCTCCCGAGACGAAAATACCCCTGACGAATGGAAATCTTTTCATGACATGAGCCATAAACTTAGCGACTTTCCAAAACCAAGATGCAACTCTCTCACCTTTAATGCGAGCTTCAACCCACTCTTTTTTATCCTCAAGCTGGAAAAAGCCATCAAACTCAAAAATTTTCCCGCTTTCTTTAAGCTTCAGCGCTTCATGTTTTACTTCATCAAGGCGACATCCCTTGAATAGTAGAAACTTGTGCAATTCATCTATCCTCAATGGATGTTTAAAAATTGAAAAATAAACCAGCGTCTTAACTATGCTTTTTTGTATATCGGTCATTTCGCTTTTGGTGATTATTCTTTTTCCAAAAATTCCTTCAAGTTTCTCGCTACACTTTTGCCGAGGATTTTTTCAAGTTCTTCAATTGGTGCTTGCTTTATGCCTTCAATTGAACCAAATTTTGAAAGCAAAATTTTGGCTCTTTTTTCACCTATACCTTTGACTTCAAGAAGTTTCGTTGAAAATGTGCGCTTCGCTCTTACATCCCGATGAAATGTGATTGCGAAACGGTGGGCTTCGTTCCTTATCCTTTGCAATAGATGAAGGGCGGGTGATGATTTTGGAAGCGATTGCGGTTGGTCAACCCCTGGGAAATAAATTTCCTCAAATTTCTTCGCAAGAGCGATTATCGGCTGTTCTTTCACCCCAAGGTTTTCAAGCGCCTTTATAGCTGAAGAAAGTTGCCCTTTCCCGCCATCAACGACGATAAGGTCTGGCATCTTCCCTCCCTCACTTAAAACCCTGGAGTATCGCCTTTGAATCACCTCAAACATACTCGCAAAATCATCCGGTTTGTCAGAAACGCTCCTTATTTTGAACTTTCTGTACTCGCTCTTCTTCGGTTTCCCATTTTCAAACACAACAACAGAAGCAACTATATCCGAGCCCTGAATGTTTGAAATATCAAAACACTCAATCCTTCTCGGCAATCTATCAAGGCGAAGTTCTTTTTGAAGCTGTCTCAAAACATTTGGAGCAAATTCCTCCCTCGCCTTCATCTTTTGAATTCTAAACTCGTCAAGATGATATTTCGCATTAACTTTACACATTGAGATAAGTCGTGCCTCATCATCATTTTCAGGAGCTCTTATCTTAACGGGCATCCCCTTTCTATCAGCAAGCCACTTTTCAATTGAATTTGATTCCTCTATACTTTGCGGTATCAAAATCTCGCTTGGGATATAGTCAGATGAAAGATAATACTGCGCCAACAAAGTTTCAATTACCTCGTCTTCACCTTTATATCCAGCCCCAGTCATAAAAAATTGCTGACTCCCTATAAGTTTCCCATCTCTAACTTTGAACAAGACCCCGCAAGCATCTTCATCCTCAATCGCAACAGCAAAGATATCTCTATCAAATGGCTCAATGCTGACGACACTTTGTTTTGAGGTGTAAATTTCAAGTGCTTTTATCTTATCCCTCAAAACAGCTGCTTCTTCAAATCTCAGCTCTTGGGCTAATTTCTCCATCTGTTCCCTCAAATGTCCAACAAGCTTGTCAATTTTTCCATTTAAAAGTTGGGCTACTTGCTCAATCATTTTATTATACTCTTCTCTTGAAACAAGTCCCTCACAAGGACCACCGCATTTTTTTATGTGATAATCAAGGCAAACTTTTATCTTTTTCCTCTTGATGACTTCATCATCAATGTAATACTTACAGCTTCTCACCATGAAAACATCTCTTATCAACTTCAATGTCTGCTTAAGCGAATACGCATCTGTGTAGGGACCGAAGTACCTTGAGCCATCAGATTTTATCCGCCTTGTTGAAAAAACGCGCGGAAACGGCTCATTCGTTATGACAATATACGGATAACTTTTATCATCTCTCAAGCTGACATTGTATCTTGGCTTTAACTTTTTAATCAAGTTTGCCTCAAGGATCAGAGCTTCAACTTCGGATGGCGTAACTATAACTTCAACATCGCTTATTTTGGAAACAAGAGCGTTAATTTTGGGGTTTGTCGGTTGCGTTTTTATGAAATAACTTTTAACCCTGTTCTTTAAATTCTTCGCCTTCCCGACATAAATTACCTTCCCTGTTGAGTCCTTGAATTGATAAACGCCAGGGAGTTGTGGGAGGTTTTGTATTTTCAATTCAAGCTCCGGGTTCATCTTGCTTGAGTTCCTGTGTTAACTCAACGAGGACGCCATTAAACGACTTTGGATGAACAAAAGCGATAAGACAATTGTTAGCGCCCAACCTTGGGACAACATCAACAAGCTGAAATCCGTCCTCGCTTATCTTAGCGATCTGACCCTCAATATCATCAACTTCAAAAGCGATGTGATGAATTCCCTCGCCCCTCTTCTCAATGAATTTAGCAACCGGGGAATCAACGGATGTCGGCTCGGTTAGCTCAATCCTTGAGTCGCCAATTTTGAAAACAGCGACCCTGACCTTTTGCTCTTCAACTGTTTCAATGTGATATTCTTTCAACCCGCTCAACTTTGAAAATCTCTCTATCGCTTCCTCAAGATTTTTCACAGCTATTGCGACATGTGAAATTTTCTTAAACATCACTTTGCTCCTTTAATTTTTCAACCCTGATTTTCTTTATCCGTCTGTTATCAACCTTTTCAATTGTGAACTTCAGGTTTTCATAAATTATAACATCTTTTTCCTTTGGAATTTTCCCAGTTATCTCAAGGACAAATCCACCGATAGTGTCATAATCGCTCTGCGTTGTTTTAAGGTCCGTCCCGAGTATCTCATTTGCCTCATCTATTGATAAACTTGCATCAAACACAAATTCATTTTCACCGACTTTCTCAAAAAGTTTATCCTCTTGTAAATCCCTTTCTATCTCACCGAAAATTTCCGTTATTATATCCTGCAAAGTCACAAGACCGGCTGTCCCACCAAACTCATCAACTACGATCGCTATGTGCATTTTCCTTTGTTTGAACTCTTGAAGCAATGTTTTCAATCTCATCGTCTCTGGGACGAAAATCGGCTCACGGAGAATTTTCCTTATATCAAATTTCTTCCTGGCTTTCCTATCCCTTACAAATTGGATGATGTCTTTAGCGTATAAAATGCCGATTATATTGTCAATTTGTTCCTGATAAACAGGCAAACGGGAAAATCCCGTCTCTCTGATCACTTTTATTATCTGATTTAATTCCGTCCCGAGCTCAATCGCAACCATATCAACTCTGGATGTCATCACATCTTTGACCGTTTTCTCGGGAAATTGAAGAAGGTTTTTTATAATTTTTTTCTCCTCGTCATGTATCACGCCGTATTTTCCGCCAAGCTCAATCAATGGTTCTATCTCCTCAACAAGGATATTTGACTCTGGCTTTGGAATTCTTTTTTTAAATGCGTTCGTCAGAATGAGAAATAACTCGGTGAGTGGATAAAAAATTATTGAGGCGATGTTCACAAACCCGGAAAGAAGCGTTGAAACAAGTTCGGGATTTTTTGATGAGATCACCTTGGGCAAAATCTCACCGAAAACAATCACAAGCACCGTGATCAAAATTACGCTAACTGAGATAGCATATTCCGACTCAACTTCAAGCATCGGACTTACTCTCAATGCGATTATAGTTCCAACAAGAGCTATGCCGACATTGATGAAGTTATTTGCTATTAAAATTGTGAGAAGAAGTTTTTGCGGTTGTTCAAGGAGTTTTGCAACGAGTTTTTTCGCCCTTGATTTACTTTTTGAAAAATTTTCTACCGTGGATGTTGGCAAAGAGAAGAAGGCAACTTCGGAAGCGGAAGCAAGTCCGGATAAAAACAACAAGGCAAAAATCAAAACAACAGGAACCAACAGATCATAAAACATAAACTCTCAAAAATTTTATTAAAATGGCAAGTCGTCTTCCTCATCCAATTTCTGACCGGGTTCCTCTGGCGGTGTCTCGGTTTTCGTTATATCATCCAAAAATGGCTCGGGGATTTCTTCAGGTGGAACTGGACCTGCTTGTACTGATGGTTTTTGCTGTGCGGTGGTTCCATTTGTGACGCTTCTCGGCTCAAGTAAAATTATATCATCAGCTACTATCTCAGTAACGCTCCTCCTTATTCCGTTTTTATCTTCATAGGTTCTGGTTTGAAGGCGACCTTCAACATAAACCTTGCTTCCCTTCTTCAAAAGGTCAACCGACAACTCAGCTAATTTCCGCCACACAACTATCGTATGCCATTCCGTCCTTTCCTGAAGATTCCCATCAACATCACGCCAGGTCTCGTTTGTTGCGATCCTGAAAGTAGCAACGGGAACTCCACTCGGGGTATATCTGAGCTCCGGGTCCGCACCAAGATTTCCGATAAGCAATACCTTATTTAAACTCCTCGCCATAACCCTTTTCCCTTCAAATTGTTTTAAATAGCAATTTAAAAATACGGGATAAAATGTTAATTATCAAGAGTCCCGCCGATAATACTTCTTGACAT
>JAPYWO010000082.1 GCA_028276305.1 Candidatus Thermokryptus sp. | reverse complement strand
AAACTTTGAAACAAAAATCAACGAACACCTTGACGAAAAAAGAACCTCAAAAAATACTTGTAACAGCTGCTCTTCCATATGCAAACGGACCAATTCACCTTGGGCATCTTGCGGGTGCATATCTCCCTGCCGATATTTATGTCAGATATCAAAGATTAAAAGGAAGAGATGTCATCTACATTTGTGGCTCTGATGAACACGGTGTCCCAATCACTATAACCGCTGAAAAGGAAGGGATAACCCCTCAGCAGGTCGTTGATAAATATCACTACATGAACAAGGAAAGCTTTGAAAAATTCGGGATGAGCTTTGATAACTACTCCCGGACATCACTTCCATTGCATCATCAAACTGCGCAAGAATTTTTCCTTGAACTTTACAAGAAAGGGATTTTAAAGGAAAAGACGACAAAGCAACTCTATTGCGAAAACGATAAAATGTTCCTTGCTGATAGATATGTTGAAGGAATTTGCCCGGTCTGTGGCTCCCCTGGGGCAAGGGGCGATCAATGTGAAAAATGTGGAAGCTGGCTTGAACAAACCGATTTGATTGAACCAAAGTGTAAAATTTGCGGTTCAACCCCGATAATAAAGGATACTTCCCACTGGTATCTTCCACTCGGGGACTTTCAAAAGCGACTTGAGGAATGGATAAGCACCAAAACTCATTGGAAGGAAAATGTCAAACAATATGTTCAATCCTGGTTTAGGGAGGGTTTGCAAGATAGAGCCGTCACAAGGGATTTGCATTGGGGCGTAAAAGTTCCGATTGAAGGAGTTCAAGGCAAGGTGATTTATGTTTGGTTTGATGCTTTGCTCGGTTATATCTCATCAACAAAGGAATGGGCGCAAAAAATCGGTCAACCTGAAAAATGGCGCGAGTACTGGCAAAACCCTGAGACGAGATTAATTCATTTCATCGGAAAGGATAACATAGTATTTCACTGCATTGTCTTCCCGGCGATGCTTATGGCTTGGAACGATGGGCGTGATGATAAGTTTATACTTCCCGATAATGTCCCCGCCAATGAATTTTTAAATCTTGAAGGTAAAAAATTATCAACAAGCAGAAATTACGCCGTCTGGTTAAATGAATATCTTGAAAAATTTGAGCCCGATCCGCTCCGCTATGCCCTTGCGAGCATTTTACCGGAGACAAAGGACACCGATTTTTCGTGGAGGGAATTTCAAGCGAGAAATAACAACGAACTTGCAGATATACTCGGAAATTTTGTAAACAGAACGCTGACCTTTGCAAAAAAATACTTTGAAAACAAAGTCCCCGAAATTTTTGAGCTTGAAAACATTGACAACGAGATGATATCAAAGTTGAAGGAATACGCTGATAAAATCGCCGAAAATTATGAAAACTTCAAAATAAGAGACGGCGTCTTTGAAACGATGAACCTCGCAAGACATGCGAACAAGTATTTCAACGATACAGAACCGTGGAGAACGATAAAAGAAAACCCAAAAAGAGCTTCAACGACGATAAACATTTGCTTACAAACCGTTAGAGCTCTTGCGATACTATTTGAACCAGTCCTGCCGTTTTCAGCGAGGAAAATATGGAAGATGTTAAATTTGAACGATGATATAGTCAAGTCAGGTTGGGACAGCGCATATCAGCTTTCTTTAAAACCCGGGCATCAACTTGGGGAACCTGAAATTTTGTTCAGAAAGATTGAGGATAGCGAAATTGAAGAGGAGATAAAGAAATTGAAAATAGCAAGTGGAGAGATAACCGAAGAGAAAATTGAATTTAAACCGCAGATAACGATTGAAGAATTTCAAAAAATTGACCTTAGGGTCGCGGATGTAGTTGAATGTGAAAGGGTCAAGAATTCGGAAAAACTTCTCAAGTTGAAAGTCAAAATTGGAAATGAAGAAAGACAAATAGTTGCAGGCATCGGGAAACATTACTCACCTGAGGAACTCGTTGGGAAGAAGGTCATAGTAGTCGCAAATTTGAAGCCGGCTAAATTGATGGGGATTGAATCGCAAGGGATGTTGCTCGCAGCTGTTAAAGATGAAAAGTTAACGCTCATAACGACGCTTGGCGAAATTGAAAGCGGAAGCCAAGTCAGATAAATCCCGGACCTTTTGGTTCGGGATTTTTTATTTAAAAAATAAAGGAGAAAAAGCCATGATAACGGAGAAGGAAAAAGCACTTAAAGACGGCGCCAGGTCAATTTATGATATGGCGCTTGAAACATTTGACAGAGCAGCTGACCTTTTAAATCTTGAATGGGACATAAGGGAACACATCAAGTACCCGGAAAGGATTTTGATTGTTAACTTCCCCGTCAGGATGGATAATGGCAGAGTTCAACATTTTGAGGGTTACAGAGTTCAATACAGCACAGCTCGTGGTCCGGCAAAAGGCGGTATAAGATACCACCCGAATGTAACGCTTGATGAAGTCAAGGCACTTGCCTTTTGGATGACTTGGAAATGTGCCATAGTCAATATACCTTTCGGCGGTGGAAAAGGCGGAGTTGTTTGCAACCCGAAAGAGATGTCACTAGGTGAGCTTGAAAGATTAACAAGAAGATACACCGCAGAAATTTTGCCTTTAATCGGACCGGAAAAAGATATACCAGCGCCAGATGTGTACACAAATCCGCAAGTCATGGCGTGGATTATGGACACATATAGCATGATGAAGGGATATGCGGTTCCTGGGGTCGTGACTGGAAAACCCGTTTCACTTGGCGGTTCGCTCGGGCGAGATCAAGCAACCGGGCGAGGTGTTTTCTATACGACGCAGAAAGCAGTTGAACACCTGGGTCTAAAACTTGACGGCGCGAAAGTCGTCGTCCAGGGCTTCGGAAACGCCGGCTCGGTCGCAGCAATGCTCTTTGAAAAAGCAGGTGCAAAGGTTATAGCTGTCAACGACTCAAAAGGTGGCGTCTATAACGACAAAGGTCTTGATGTGATGAAACTGATTGAACATAAGAACAAGACCGGTTCAGTTATCGGCTTTCCAAATTCAGAACCGATCAGCGCTGATGAATTAATGGCTCTTGAATGCGATATACTCGTTCCAGCTGCTCTTGAAAATGCAATTCACGAAGGGAACGCCGGGAAAATTAAAGCGAAAATAATCGCAGAGGCAGCAAACGGACCAACAACCCCTGAAGCCGATGCCATACTTGAAGATAAAGGCATTTTTGTAATACCAGACATCCTCTGCAATGCTGGCGGTGTGACCGTTTCATACTTTGAATGGGTCCAAGATGAGCAACATCTCTTCTGGGACGAAGAACAAATTTACAACATGCTTGAGAAAATCATGAAACGCGCTTTTGATGAGGTCCTGAACATACACCTGAAAAACAAAGTATCAATGCGAATGGCTGCTTATATGCTTGGCATCGGGAGAGTTGCTGAAGCAGTGAAACTGCGCGGTTTATATCCGTAATTTTACCCTTCCCGGGGGCTTAGCCCCCGGTTCATCTTTAATAAAAACAAAATCACAATGAAACGAATAATTTTTTTTATCCCGATCATTTTGCTCTTTCAAAATTGCACCGCACAAGACCTAATTATCAGCGCATATTTGGGGAAAAATTTCCCGCTTAACACTTACTTAAAAATATCGCAAGATATAAACGAAACATTCCTGAGATTTGAAAACATCAAATTAACCGACAGATCGTTCCAATTCCCGCTTTATTACGGCATCAAAATTTCTCAAAGCTTGAAGTTCATAAATCCAAAGGTTTTCGCTGAAATTGAATTCATACACTCAAAAGTTTATTCAGACCCAGAACAAAAAGTCAAAGCTGTCGGAATTTACAGAAATTCCCTTGTTGATTCTGTCATACGCTTTGGCGACATAGTCCAAAACTTTTCCATATCCCATGGCTTGAATTATTTAACTTTAAACTTCGGCTATAAATTTGGGGACAAGATATCACCATTTGTTAAATTTGGCGTCGGGATTTCAATACCACACTTTGAAACAACCATTGACTCGTTATCATTTGAAAGATATGAAGCGAACGATTTCGTCGTTCAATTCGCAAGCGGTTTTAATATAAAAATCCACAAACACATTCTCTTTTTCTTTGAAGGGAAATATACACTCGGTGAAATCATAAATGCCGGAATTTACGGAGGCACTGCGGAAACACTTATGAAAATGTATCACTTTGTCTTTGGACTTGGTTATACAATTTAAGAAAAGCACGCAAAGTAAATAGATGGAAACCTGGCGAAAAAACCTTTACATTGTTTGGCTCGCTCAGTTCATCACGATGATGGGGATGAGCATGGTCATTCCTTTCCTTCCGTTCTTTATCAGGGAGCTCGGTGTATCTGACGAAGGAAGCATAGCAAGATGGAGTGGGATTGTTTTTTCAGGTCCTTTTATAATTTCATTTTTTACAACACCGCTTTGGGGAACTCTCGGAGATAGATACGGGCGAAAATTAATAATGATACGCGCAATTTTTGGGCTTGGTTTGGCTCAACTTTTAACAAGCTTATCGCAAAATGTATATCAACTTTTCATCTTCAGAATTATACAGGGTGCTATAAGTGGCTTTATACCGTCTGCGCTTGCTTTTATATCAGCGGAGTCACCGTATGAGAAAAAAGGCTATGCCATCGGGGTCCTTCAAACCGCAACTTCAAGCGGACAGCTTATCGGACCTCTATTCGGCGGAATTTTCGCCGATTTAATCGGCTATAGACATATTTTCCAGCTTACGGGTTTGCTTTGTTTTATATCCGGGTTTTTGCTCATATTTGGGACAAAGGAGGAGAGAAAAAACCAAACAAGGAAAGGGAATGAGTTAAAAAGTTTAATTGAAAATTACAACTACGCTTTCGTGCAGAATAAACTTATCAAGTTCGCTTTGGTGATGATATTTTTATCTCAGACATCGGTGATGCTTGTTCAGCCAATTTTTGCGCTTTTTGTTGAATTCATCTCCGGTGAAATAAAACATATATCAAGTTTAGCTGGGATTTCCTTTTCAATCGCAGGACTTTTCACTGTCTTATCTGCTCCCTGGTGGGGAAAAAGAAACGATGAAGATGTAAAAAAATTTGGCGTATCGGGATATAGAAAGAATCTTTTCATCTCTTTTTTGGGCGCTGGGATTTCCCTTCTTATGCAAGGAATCTCACGATCAATTTTTCAGCTTATATTTTTCAGAGCAACTTTTGGATTTTTCCTTGGTGGAATTACACCTGTGATTTACTCGTTCATAAGTAGAAATGTAAGTGAAGAGAAACAAGGTGGAGTAATGGGGATAGCTTCAAGTTTTACGACGCTTTCAAATGTCCTCGGTCCTGGATTTGGCGGATTAATAGCGAGTTTTCTCGGATTAAGAGCGGGCTTTTACCTGAGCGCAATGATGTCGCTTTCATCGTTAATTATAGTTAAAAATCTTGAGGGAGGAGAAAATTAGTGGGCGGTAGAGGATTCGAACCTCTGACCTCCACCTTGTAAGGGTGGCGCTCTGAACCAACTGAGCTAACCGCCCAAGCCAATGGAAAATTAATAAAAAAATTTGAGCAAAACAAAAAAGGGACGCCAAGAGGCGTCCCCTTCAAGTTTAAACAACTTCAACTTCTTCAACCTTCTTTATAAACATCGGCTTTCCTTTTGAGTCAATATCAACAATTATAGTATCGCCATTCAGAAATTCACCGGCAAGGATTTTTTCAGCAAGCGGGTCAAGTATATGTTTCTGTATAACTCTTCTCAATGGTCTTGCACCAAATGTCGGATCATATCCGACTTCGGCAAGCCACACCCGCGCTTTATCTGTAAGCTCAAGCTTCATATTGTTTTTCTCAAGTCGCTTATTAACCTGTTTCATCTGCAAGTCAACAATTTTAAGTATGTCCGACTTCGTCAACGGCTTGAAGAAAATTATCTCATCAATCCTATTGAGAAATTCAGGTCTTATCGTCTGTCTTAAAATTTGCATAACCTCACTTCTTATCTCCTCCATTATTCTATCTCTGTTTTCATCCGTCATCCTTGACATTTTCTCCTGGATGATATGCGAACCGATATTTGAAGTCATAATTATGATCGTATTCTTGAAATTGACGACATGACCTTTGCTATCTGTAAGGCGCCCGTCCTCAAGGACTTGAAGCAAAATGTTGAAGACCTCGGGATGCGCTTTTTCAATTTCATCAAGTAAAACGACTGAGTATGGTTTCCTTCTAACTGCTTCGGTTAATTGTCCGCCTTCTTCATAACCAACATAACCAGGAGGAGCTCCGATCAATCTTGAGACGGAAAATCTTTCCATATACTCCGACATATCAATTCTTATCATAGCGTTTTCATCGTTGAACAAAAGTTC
>JAPYWO010000081.1 GCA_028276305.1 Candidatus Thermokryptus sp. | reverse complement strand
ATAAATACGGCGACATAGTCAGAACCGTAAGAATTGGCGATTTCAGCTACGAACTTTGTGGAGGAACTCATCTTGACAGGACAATTGAAACAGGATACTTTAAGATAATTTACGAGGGAAGCATAGCGAGCGGGATAAGAAGGGTTGAAGCGATAACTGGAAAAGCGCTTGAGAAATACTTGAAAGAGAAAGAAGAAGAGATTTTGAAATTGAATGAAAAGGTTGATCAAATCCTTGAAGAGAAGCAAAAACTTGAAAAGGAGCTTGCGAGGGTGAAGATGAAGTTAATCTCGGATGAAATTGAAAAAGTTGTGAATTCTTCCGATGTGCCTAAGATTGATGGATTCAAAGTCGTTGCGATGAAAGTTGAAGCGAGCGATATTGAACAATTAAAACAGTTTGGTGATGTCTTGAGGGGGAAGATCGGCAGAGGGGTTGGGCTTCTTGCGAGTGTAAGCGAGAATAAAATTAATTTCGTTTGCATTGTGACGGATGACCTTGTTAAAGAAAAGGGGCTTGACGCTGGGAAAATTGTGAGAGAGGTTGCAAAGATAACTGGAGGTGGTGGCGGTGGAAGACCCAATATGGCAACCGCTGGTGGAAAGGACATTTCAAAACTTGACGAGGCGCTTAAAATTTTCCCGAAGATAATTAAAGAATTAACACAATAAAAAGGGGCAAAATTTGGAAAAGGAACGAAAAGATAGTTCGGCTCGGCTGGGCAAGACATACAACTACATCCTAAATCAAATTGCCCAGCACGGGTCTTTATATTTTATTTTGATTGACCCGGATAAAACCAATTCAAATTTAAAAAAATTTGTACGCACCGCCACGGAATGCGGGGTTGATGGTTTTTTCATCGGAAGTAGTTTGTTGCTATCCCAAAATTTTGAAAGATGTGTCAAAATCACGAAAGAAAGTACAGATAAGCCGGTCATCATCTTCCCGGGGAGCATTTACCAGATTTCAAAATTTGCCGATGCGATTCTTTTCCTTTCGGTTTTAACGAGCACAAACACCGAATTTATCATCGGGCAACAAACGATCGCCTCCCCCATAATTTTCAAATATCGCATTGAACCGATTTCAACAGCTTACCTTTTAATTGAATCAGGCAAAATGACATCGGCTACTTTTATAAGTCAAAGCAAGCCAATACCAAGAGATAAGCCAGAAATTGCCATCGCTTATGCCTTAACAGCTCAATATCTCGGGATGAAATTGATTTATCTTGAAGCGGGCAGTGGAGCTGACAACAGCGTCCCGAACGAACTGATAAAAGCGATCAAATCAATTGTTGAAACTCCATTAATCGTCGGCGGGGGGATAAAAAATCCGGAAAACGCCCATGAAAAAGCCAATTCAGGAGCGGAAATAATAGTAACAGGAAACATACTTGAGGACACACCGCCCACGAAGATAAAAGGTTTAATATCGGATTTTGTGAGAGCAATTCATAAAAAATAAAAAACATCAAGAAATGGACAAGATCAAATTCATAGAAACATCGTTAAATGAAAGCGCTGAGGTAAAGAAAAAAATTTTTTCACACTGCACTGAGCAAATTCTAAAAGCTGTTGAAGTTATCTCAACTGCCTTTAAAAATGGGAAAAAGGTTTTGCTTTGTGGAAATGGTGGTAGCGCAGCTGATTCACAACATATCGCAACTGAATTTGTGATAAGATTAAACCCGAAGATAAAGCGCCCGGGGTTGCCAGCAATTGCAATCACAACAGATACATCTAACTTAACCGCTGGTGGAAACGATATCGGCTTTGAAAATACATTCGCAAGGACAGTTGAAGCACTCGGAAATGAAGGTGATGTGTTAATTGGGATAAGCACAAGCGGAAACTCTGAGAATGTGATAAGAGCCATCAAGACAGCAAAAGAAAAAGGCATGACAGTTATTGGATTTCTCGGTAAAGACGGCGGAAGGATGAAAGAGCTTTGCGATATAGCGATAGTCGTTCCTTCAAACAACACGCAAAGAATCCAAGAAGGACACATAACAATCGGACACATAATAAGCGAGCTTGTTGAAATTGAACTTTACGGCGAGCCGAAAGATTAAATCTTTATCTCAATTTGTAAACCAGCGCTGGCTTTCACATTCTCAAAAAACAACGACTCCGCATATTTAAACTGAATTGAAAGAAACTTCCAATAACTATATTTCAAAACGAAATACCACCTCAATCCTTGACCGTAAAGCGGAATCAAAGAAACAACCCCATCAAGATCATCTTCATATACATAAATTCTTGATGAATAAGAATCGCTCCTGAAATGCGCTATCCGAGCATAAAATGTCAGCCCATTAAAAACTTTCATCTTAACCCCTTGGTAAATCAAAAAACCGGTCTCCTCACCGGTAAAATTCATCTTTAAAACTTCAACCCGACTTCTTAACACAATATCCTGAAATTTATTCTCAACCTCAACCCTGAAGTTTTTTCTCCTTTCACTTCTTTCGCCCCAATTTCCTCTCCCAAAATCATCATAAACCTTTATCCCTTTTAAAACAGATTTCTCCCGAATCAAGATTTTTGCGTTCATATTTCTTGAAATAGAAATGCCAAGCTCAAATCTATAGTCATACCCACCTTTTGCATCATTAGCTTTCGTTACAGGAAATGTAAAAATATCATAATAGCCCCAAATGTAAAGACGGCTTAACTTAAGCTTAACACTTGAATAAAACCCTTCTTCGTTCCACGCCTCACCATACCTTTCGCTAAATGTGTTCCCGTTTATTGAGGTAAAATTAGGGTTCAAATTTCTATATTGAAAAGCGAGTTTTAAATTTTCAAAGTCAAAAACAACGCCAGAGACAGCGCTAAAGTTAAGTCCTGATTGAGTCGCAAGCTCGCCGAAAAAGTTTAACCTCTTGAACAAGAAATCCCACATAAAACTTGAATAAATTTTCCCTCCACCATACGGTCTTGATGTTGAACTTGAGAAATCCTTATCAAATTTTTGATAAGCGAAAGAAACACCTGTTATGAAATTTCTCTTGCCATACACGCTGAAAAAGCCATAGACATCCCTTTTCAAAATATCTTTTTGCCCCTTGTTTATGCCTGAAAAATCAATGTATCTAACAAGTCCAGTTGAGTCAAATGAAGCTGGTATTTTTCTACTTGAATAGAAAACTGTTAAGTCAAAATTTTTAAATTTGGTTACAGCCACTGCTCCAAGGAATGGTTTAACCTCATCGGTTGATATATACATTTCTGCGTAGTTTTCAACGCTTCTTTGAACCGGAGAAATCGCATCTGTACCTTTCCCAAGCCCAACGGGTCGCCAAAATAAAATCCCCTGTCCAAATTGAAGAATGTAATTTCCAACTATAAACCTTCTCAAAATTCCTCCCCCTTTGTAATCAAAGTAAAAATTCACAAGCTCATCTATCCTTCTCTCCCCATAATCCTTCTCAATCACAAATCCACCGGAAAAATTTGAATATGCAAGAAAGCCAAGTTGATATGTTTTAAAATCGTTGATGAAATCCCCCTTGACATTTCTAAATCCGCCTTTGTTCAGGACCCTGCCCCTTAAGCGAACATCAAACCTTTTCCTTTGAATGTAACTGTTTCTGTAAAGCAAAGCTTTCACCCTCTCGTCAATTCCCGGAATATCAAAGACCTGCTCTTTTCTTTTAAACCCGCCGATTTTATCTCTATACTCAACTATCTTTAAAGCATCCCCTCTTGATATAAACGGTATTTCAGTTAGATCATCAACATCAGCTCTGTTAAGTTCAATTCTGATCAATTCAATTTTTTCAATTATTTCGTCAAGTTGCGAATCCTCTTCAACATTTTCAAAAAGTTCTTCTTCAACATCCTCAAGTGTGTCAATTTTAACCTCTTGCGAAAAAATAAACGCCGTATTTAAAATGAGGATGAAAACCGTCCATTTCATTTTTCACCCAATCTCAATGCGATTGTTATTTGATGTGTTAATCCAAGCATTTGATGCTTGTCAACTGAATAGTCAAGGTTAAAGATAAAGTAATTTATCCCGACCCCAGCTGAAAACCTTGTTGGGAAATTCAAAAGACCGATTCTAAAACAAAGCCATTTCTCCACCATATATTCAACGCCATATTTGAAGCTTTCACGCAAAGCAAACACTTTCTCAACGGATGAAGAAACGGTCAAATTTTCGTAAGGAACAAACGCCAATCCTATTTCAAGAACGCTCGGCAATTTTTCTTTCGCTTTACCAATCCTTTCGGAGATCATATTTTTCAACACGAAACCAAAGCGTAGAAACTTTATTGGGTTTGATATAAGACCTAAATCAAAACCAAGCCCACCATCACTTCCATAATTTTTGATTGATATTAAATTATAGCTCAAACTTCCACCGATGGAGAAAAACTTAAAGTCCCTTGCGAATGCCAATTTAAGGATTAATTCACGATAAAGTTCAAACCCGAAAATTCTCGCCCCCAAAGCGAATTTGACTGGAAGCGAAGGTTCATAATAAGCTATACCTTTTTGTGAAAGTTCAGCAAGCTCAAATTGTGCGGGTATATACGAAAACGCCACTTCCCTTGTTCTTAAACTTGATATACCAGCAGGGTTGTAGAAAATCGTCCATGGGTCGTTTGCGACAGCGACATAGCTTTTCAAAGCAAAAGCCCTTGCGCCGATAATTTCTTGTGAAAGTGAAAGCCCCTGGAATAGAAAAAACACAATTAAAATTTTCAATCGCATAAATAAACGAATTTTGATTTTAAACTTCCCTAACAAAGAAAAAGATTGAAAACACGACAAGGAAGATACCATATGCAATTTCAAGTGTTTCGTTCTTTAGCTTAACTGCCAATTTTGCTCCGAAATTTGCAAATGGGATTGAAGTTAAAACAAGCACCAAAAGAAGTTTTAGATCAATATGTCCGAGCAAAAAATGAACCACAGTTCCCGGTATCGCAAAAAATGGGATTACGAAAAGAGAGGTCGCAAATGCGCTTTTGATATCCATCTTTAAAGCTTTCACATAGAATGGAACGAGCATAACTCCACCACCATTTGCAAGGAAACCCGAAATCAACCCAATAAACGCACTCAGAGAGATTAAAGCTAAGTTATTAACCTCTCCCTCCGCTTCCGTTTTAAACATTTTCTTCCTAAAAAGAAAACTCAGACCAACTGTAAAAATAAAAACAGCTGTTGAAAGCATCAAAAATTTACCGCTGAACAACCTGGTTAAAATTGCGCCGATGAGAACGAAAGGGAAACCGAAAATTATCGTAACTTTTGCTACATTAAAATTTATTAAACCCTTCTTATGATAAACAAGTGAAGCAGAAACCGCTGAGGGTATAACAACTGGTAGTGGTGTTGCGAGCGCAATTGTTGGCTTGACCCCGATAATCGTTCTAAGTAGAGGGGTTGCGATACTACTTCCACCTAGACCAAACATCCCGGAGATAAAACCGATAAGAATCCCCGTTAAAACTTCCTCTAGCATGGTAAACATTTAAATGTCAAATTTTCTTTGAAAAGAAGAGCCCGAAAAAGGCAAACTTTGGTGTCAATCTAATGGCAGGAGCTGGAAGGTGAATGTAATTTAAATTTTTCTTTATCAATCCCCACAGCCAGCCATCTCCAGGTAATTTCTCAAGGTCATAGTCAAGAGAAATGTAAAATTCCCTCACTCCGCCTCCTCTTCCGTCAAGGTCTCTGACACCATAACCGAGGGCGAGGTTTAGAAAAACAGGGTAGAACTTTCTGATTTTTTCAGGCAAGAAATTAACAAAGGATATAGAAAGCCACATCGTTTGTCCCTCGTGGTCATCAATGAAAATTTTCTTTTTCCCACTTTTAAGTTGACTTGTTGGAATATAGCTCCATTTGAAATTAAAATTTTTCAAGATGGGGAAATATCCTTGTGCAACTGGATACCATGCCCCCAATAAATCTGCTCCAGCGTCCCCGGGGCTAAATCCCCAATCAGTCGCAAAGCCATCCTCAAATTCAACATACAATCCAAAAATTGAACCAAGCAAAGCCCCGTAAATGAGGGATTTTTTGCTTTCAATCCCAGCCCATTGGAGAGAAGACGAAAACAAATTTGAAATCAAATTCGCCCCATAAAAATGTCCAATCTTGTCAATGTTAAGAGCATATTCCCAGTCGTTGACGACATGAAAAGACCGCCTTTGCCCGCTCCACCAGGCATTCTTTTGATAAACATGAATCACAGCCATTGTCCCGGCGGTTCCAACGCCGACGAAAGCAAGCTTTGTATAGTTAATGCTTTTACTTGAGGACTTTGTTGAATCCGTATTTGCGCAGTATAAAAAAGGCGACAAAAGAAAAAGAAGAAAGAAACAAACAATCC
>JAPYWO010000079.1 GCA_028276305.1 Candidatus Thermokryptus sp. | reverse complement strand
AAAGATGATCAAAGGGTATATCAAAAAAACCTTGAATTTGGGGAGCGTGTAAATCCATTGTCAAAACCCTATCTGCACCTGCAACGGTGATCAAATTTGCGACAAGTTTTGATGTTATCGGTACCCTTGGCTGGTCCTTCCTGTCCTGTCTGGCGTAGCCGAAATAAGGTATAACAGCTGTAATACGACGAGCTGAAGCTCTTTTTGCAGCGTCAATCATAATTAAAAGTTCCATCAAATTATCCGAGGGTGGGAAAGTTGATTGGATTATGAACACATCATTACCACGAATGTTCTCAAGATACTTAACCCAAATTTCACCGTCACTAAAATTACGTATCTCACAACTTCCAAGCGGTTCTCCGATCTCCTCAGCTATTTTCTCAGCAAGCTCTCTGCTTGACCTTCCAGAGAAAATCTTTAGATGACTCATCACTCTATTTGTTACTTTTCCATCGTTTCAAACAAGTCAATAGCAAAGATAAAAAAAATTTGCAAATTAACCAAACACAAACTTGCTGGGGCGGGAGGATTCGAACCTCCGAATGGCGGCTCCAAAGACCGCTGCCTTACCGCTTGGCGACGCCCCAGTGAAAGAACCTCTCTAACGGCATTATTAATTTAATAAAGAAAACGAAATTTTTCAACTTGTTTTATCCCTTTTGTTAGATGTTATAACCGTCCCAATCCCAGAAAAAACCCTCAAAATAGTCGTACTTATTGAATCAACCATCGCAAAAAACGCCCCTTCCCTACCATCAGGAATACTCGCAAGATTTATCGCACTTAACAACCTCGCAAAAAATGAAAGAGCGAACAAAATGTGAAGATTGATAAATTTTAACCCAAACAAATTTAAAGAAAAATCCTTAAATAAAGTCGCAATGTATCCGCCAAGAGTTGAAGCGGTAAGATAACCAAAACCAGAAAGTATTGAGACAACCGCAACATATGAAGAACGGCTTTCCTTAGGTGACATTGACATCTGGAGACCAAACGCTGCAAGATTGAAACCGCTCCAAGCTATCCCAGTGACAATGGCATCAAGGTAAAGCGGGATGTGAAAACCAGGAGTTGCGATTAACCAGAAAAATGGGATATAAACTATATTTGAGGCGTTAAACATAAGAACGCTTTTCGCACCGAACCTATCAATCAACCTACCCCACCAATGTGAAAATAAAATGTTAAGCGTCATAGTCAGCATATTGAAAATGGCTATGGTCGTAAAACTTATCCGAAGATTGACTATCATGTGATAAGCCATAAAAGGAGCGGACAAACCAATTGAAAAATTCCATAGGGCAAAAAACTTGGCAAGTTTTTTAAAATTTTCATCTTTAAACGGCTTCAAAACCTCATCTTTAAAAGAGCCCATCTGAACGAAATCAAACTTAACATCGGGATGATATTTAAAAAGAAATGTCGTAACCACACCGCTCAAAAAACAAATTGAACTACTAACCAGATAACCCATCCTTATATCAACTCTCTTAAGCCAATCAATCACCCCAGCCGTGATGAGAAAAATCACCACATTTACAGCATTATTATAAGCGTTTCTCACTCCAAAGTATTTTCCCCAAACTCGCCTCGGTACAATCTCACTTATCCATGTGGTCCAGATGTTTGCTAAAACCGTCCCAGCTGACGACGAAATGAAAAGAACGACAAGGAAAATTAAAATTTTAACCTCGCTCTTTACATCAATAAACGGAAGGAATATCAAAACAAACCAAATCCAGCGGTTAAAAATGCTTGCTGCTATTGCGAGCTTTTTCGGACTTTTATATTTTTTCAAAAGGTAAGCTCCGAGAAATTGCATCGTCTGCGATATAAATGGGATAGCTCCGATTACACCGATCACAAACTCATTCGCACCAAGTACCAAAGCATAACCTGTCAAAAACGCACCGGTTGACAAAGCGATGAAAACAGACGCAAAGCTTCCCTCAATTATTGAGTATTTCATCCCCTTGCGAATTGAATTGAAATCAAGCGCGGACATATCCAACTATTTCCGAGCGATTATTAATTTGACAAAATCACCATAAACATCTATAACTTTCTCAATTACAACGCCAGCTTCAAGTGCAATTTTCAATGTTTCCCTGTTTATATTCTCCCCAAAAATTGAGGTGAAGTTGTTCACCAGATCAAAAACTTTTGAAAGGAATTTACCCCCTGGTCTTACATGTTCAAGCAAAATCAACTTTCCACCCGGTTTCAAAACCCTAAGCAATTCCCTGAAACCATTTTCAGGATTTTCAACCTCGCAAAAAACAAATGTCGCTAAAACCGAATCAAAAAAATCATCTTTGAACGGCAAGGACTCAACCCTTGCAGAAACAAAGTAAATTTGACCGTTAAAATTCTTCGCTCTTTTAACTGCTCTTCTCAGCATTTCAAATTTTGGCTCAACCGCAAAAACCTTAACCCCAGCTGGATAAAATTGAAAATTCAACCCCGTCCCAACCCCAACTTCAAGTATTCGCTTTCCCTCAACAAAGCTTAATGTCTTCGCCCTCAATTTCTCCAGACCGAATTTTTCAATCGGAAACATAAAAACATCGTAACCGAAAGCGAAAATTTTACCGCCGAAATCTTTCAAAGCCATCCGTTTTGAATATACCATTTGATTGTCCTTTCCATCCCCTCTTCAAGTGAAACTTTATGTCTAAATCCAAGTTCCTTTTTAGCTTTTTCAACAGAGCAAGCCCAGTTTTTCTGTCTGACATCTTTTATCTTCTCAAAATTCAGCGGTGAAGCTTTCCCGAAAACTTTACATATCGTCTCCGAAACAAATGAAACCGAATATAAAATTGGTGCTGGGATTTTAACTCTCAAAACTTTTTTATCAAGGGCTCTCAATATCGCCACCTCTACATCCCTCCAAGTGTAGATTTCATCGCTTGAGATAAAATAAATTTCACCTGTTGATCTCTCACTTTCACCCGCAAGTATAAAACCATCAACAAGGTCGGAAACATAAACCAAACTTAAAATCTGATCCGATGGCAAAACAATTGGGAGAACGCCGAATTTTATGTATCTAAAAATCTCGTAAGTGTAAGTATCGCGTGGACCATATACCGATGGCGGTCGTATTATAACGATCGGAAGCTTGTCCTTGAAAGAAAGCGCAACTTTCTCCGCCTCTGCTTTGCTTTTACCGTACGAAGTAATCGGATGATATGGGGTGCTTTCGTCAACCGGGACTTTATCATACCCAGGACCAACAGCTGACAAACTGCTCGCAAGGATAAATTTTTTCAAATTTGCGCTATATAAACTCGCTTCAAGCAAATTCTTCGTCGTCTCAACATTCCCGCGATAGTAATCCTGATAATTCCGTCCCTTTGTCACACCAGCAATATGATAGACATAATCAACATCTTTAAGAACTGTTTTAAGAAAACCAACATCAAACAAACTCCCCTTCACAACCTCCACATTTTTTCCCTCAAGCCATCTCAAATTACTCGTATCCCTGACAATACATCTGACCTCGTAACCACGCTTTAAAAGTTCATCAACGAGATGACTCCCGATAAATCCAGTTCCTCCCGTTACAAGTGCTTTCATTTTGGAAAATTTTTTATTTTTTATCCGCAACTTGCGGTGGTTGCCACTCACCCCTTGACCATTTCACAAGCTCAACTTTCACATTCCCAACGGATGTCTTAAAGTATGCCCTTATCGGAATCCGCGCTGAATCATCGGAATAATAAGCCACAAAATCACCCGTCACACCCGCTATATCCTCTGCGACAAATGGGACAAAACCAGAAATTTTTTTAGTCCTTATAAGCGAACCGGAAAATTTTAAATTTGAATTCTCATTATGAAAATTCACCTCCACATCCTTGACATCAAGTTGAATCAAAATCGGCAAAGTCAATTTTTGATTTGATCCTGAAAGTTTCCTCGTCAGATAAAACGCAGTGATACCGTTGTAAAAACTTCTCGTCCCTTTTTCAGTCACTTCTATAATCTCGCCCGTTTCTAAATCCTTCTGAGTGGCGACGATTTTATCTCCCTTGCGCTCAAATACAGTTACAACTTTCCTGCTCTTCTTCGTCTCGTAAATCAAAAACCTTGCATCAAGGAGTGAATCAATTTTAAATTCGCTCTCAAACTCATAATGAACACTTATGAAAAAAAGCCATGGATTTGAATCCATTTTAAAACGCGACTTAACATATTCGCCGTCCGTCTCCGTCCAAATTTTTATGCTTCCAAGGTTTATAAACCCCCAGAAAGCGTGATATTCAAGATATTCATCTTCAACTTTGAAACCACCTTTTGACGAAGAAATCGCACCAAAGCTCAAAAATAAAAGCACGATCAACAAAAACCGAAATTTCATACCTTACTCAACTTTTATTTCAACAGCCCATTTAAACTTGACTCCTTCTTTAAGAAAGATCGGGAAAACAACATTTAAATTTAACCTATTGAAGCCATTTATCAAATTTTCAACTATCGGCGGGATAAACACAAACGGTTTAAACTTCACCTCAAAGCCCGAATCATACAACTTTGCGTTCTCACTTCCTTCAAAAACCCCAACATCTCCAAACCACAAGATCGCAAAATTTTTAAATCTTAAAAATGTCAAATCAAAATTCAAACTTCCACCTCTTGTTATCGTTGTGCTGTCCCTGTCAAAATATCCGCGCAAATTCAAACCGCCCTTCAAGAATAAATTCGCCTTCTCGGAAAATCTTCTGTCTAATAAGTATAACATTCTAAATTGCTGATTAAAGAAAGTTTCATATGGATTTGCGAGGAGATAAAATTTTTCTTGAACTGGTACCTGACCGTAAGACCTTGCAAGATAAAGACGTGTTGAAAACTCGCCCCATTTAAAAGTGCTTGATTGCTTCAGCTCAAGCGAGATGTTAGTAAAATTTTTCGCGCTGTTTGCTGTTGTCGTCTTGAAATTCAAAACGCCGTTTAAATTCAAATTGCGCAGTTGATGAAATGCATCAACTTTCAAACCGACAAAGTTAAAGTTTCCCGGCTCCCAATTCATCCTCAAAAATGGCAACTTGTTCTCAACAAGAGAAGTATGCTCAAAGAAAAATGTAAAGCGATAAAACGGCGGTATCGTCAGATATTCTCTCACATCTTTTGCGATATCAAAGTAAATTCTCCTCAACCCGTGAAGCTTGAAAACCTCAATTTCAAACTCGCTCAATCTCCCCAAAACTTGAAGCGTATTGTTTTTATAACTCCCAAAATAATCAAAGTTTTTAGTCCTCGCATTATACCATGCCCCAAACTTCGTCTCATAAAAATTGAAAAGATAAGCACCGTTAAAAATCAATCCCAACCTTATCCCATCAACTTGAGAGAACCAAAGTGAAGGTCTAAATGTCACCCAATACTTATCAATCGGCGGATTCAAATTCGTCTGCTCAAGAAACTTCAACTGGACTTTGTTCAATAGCCCAGTTCTGTTGTTCAATCTATTGATGTCCCTTAACTTAAAATCACTGTCAATCTCAACCATTTTAACTTCCTTATCAAATGCGATTTCAAATTCATAAGTTGGATTTACCCAAAACCAAGGAGGAAGAACTATAGCCCCGGGCTCTTTTTTAGGTTTAAGTTGGATGTCAAGCGGTATGATGACCTTTTGATAAGTGCCATCTTTGAAGTAAAAGTAAAGGTCTATCGGCATAACAATCTCACCGTAATTTCTTAATCTCACCTTTGCGATATATTTTCGCTTGCCGTTGTCTGTTTTCCATTTACCTTCAAAGCTCTCAATTCCATAGTCACATTTCCTTGCCGTTTTAAGCCACTGATCAAAGAACCAATCAAGTTCCATACCGCTGACAATTTCAGCAACCCTCTCAAAGTCCTTCGTCGTAGGATGTTTGAAAGCCCATCTGTTGAAGAACTCTTTCATAACCTGATCGAAAACACTATCTCCAAGGACATATTCAAGCATCTCAAAAATAGAAGCACCTTTGCCGTAAACCGCATTTGTATAAGTCACCGATTCCCTGAAAAAATCCGAATGGAAAAGAACTGGCTCTTCAAAACCAAGAGATGAAAACCTCACATAATTTTTATACCCACCGTAAATATCTGACTCGGGTCTTAAAAATGATTCAATCCCGGAAAAATCTTTCCATTTTTCGCCGAGGAATTCCTTAAAAATTCGTGGCGTGACAAAACTCGCTCCACCTTCATCAATCCAAGCTTCTTTGGATTCATTGTTTCCGATCAAACCATAGAACCAATTATGTCCTATCTCGTGTGCGAGTATCCCAATCATGCTTGTCCTTGATCTTCTTCCCGTTATCATTATCAACATCGGATATTCCATTCCGCCATCACCTGCTTGAGCAACGGTGAAACTTTTATATGGATACTTGAAAAACCAATCGCTGTAAAGTTTTATTATCTCCTTCGTGA
>JAPYWO010000078.1 GCA_028276305.1 Candidatus Thermokryptus sp. | reverse complement strand
ATTCAAATGTGTCTTGAACTTAAAAATTTCATACCCGTTATGAAATCATTTAAAGTCACCAATTCTTTTTCCTCAGATGAGTTGAGCGGTTTCAAAGTTGATTACATCCATCTTGATTCATATACTGATGGACTTTACGGTGGCACTGGCAAAAAATTTAACTGGGAAAATGCGATTGGTTTAGATAAGTTCGGTAAAATAATTTTAGCTGGTGGTTTGAATCCTGAAAATGTCAAAGAGGCAATTACAATAGTTAAACCATACGGTGTTGATGTGTCAAGCGGGGTTGAGGACTTCCCCGGGAAGAAAAACCACGACAAGGTCAAGCTATTTATCAAAAACGCAAAAAGTGTTAAGATATGAAATTAAATCTACCTGACTCAAGAGGATACTTTGGAAATTACGGAGGTAAATTCATCCCCGAGACGCTCATCCCAGCTGTTGAAGAGCTTGAGATGTGGTATATGAAGCTAAAAAACGACGAAAGTTTTCAAAGAGAGCTTGATTATTATCTCAAGCATTATGTTGGGAGACCGACGCCGTTATATTTTGCTGAGAGATTAAGCAAATATCTTGGTGGGGCGAAAATTTATCTAAAGCGTGAAGACCTTTGCCACACCGGTGCACACAAAATAAACAACACAATCGGACAAGCTCTGATAGCAAAAAGGATGGGAAAACGAAGAATAATCGCCGAGACAGGCGCCGGACAACACGGCGTTGCGGTTGCTACTGTTTGCGCTATGTTCAATTTTGAATGCGTGATATACATGGGCGAGGAAGATATGAAAAGACAAGAGATGAATGTCTTTAGAATGAAACTCCTCGGTGCCGAAGTAAGATGCGTTTCAACAGGGAGCAAAACGCTCAAAGATGCGATAAACGAGGCGATAAGGGACTGGGTTACAAATGTGAAAAATACATTTTACATCATTGGCTCCGTTGTAGGAATGCACCCCTACCCTATGATAGTGAGGGACTTCCAAACGGTCATCGGAAAAGAGACGAAAAGACAAATAATTGAGATGGAGGGGCGACTTCCTGATGTTATTATCGCATGTGTCGGCGGTGGGAGCAATTCAATTGGGATTTTCTACCCGTTCATTGAGAATGTCCCCGATGTCAAGTTGATCGGAGTTGAAGCAGGTGGAAAAGGGATTGAAACTGGATTACACGCAGCAACCCTGAACGCAGGAAGACCCGGCGTCCTTCACGGGGCAATGCAATACCTTCTCCAAGATGAAGATGGACAAATCCTCAACACCCACTCAATCTCAGCTGGGCTTGATTACCCCGGAGTTGGTCCAGAGCATTCATATCTTAAAGACGCAGGTCTTGTTGAATACACTATAGCAACCGATGAGGAAGCGCTTGAAGCTTTCCGCCTTCTTTCAAAAACTGAAGGTATAATACCAGCTCTTGAAAGCGCCCATGCAGTTGCCCATGCGATTAAAATTGCACCTGAAATGAAAAAAGACGAAATTATAATTGTAAACCTTTCAGGTCGTGGAGACAAAGACCTTTCAACCGCTATGAGATTTTTAAAAATTTAAACGAGACAAATAGATGATTTATTCAGGGATAATTTACAAGGAGGAACAAAATCCACCGGTTTGGTTTTATCTTATCTTCATCGGTTGGCTTCCGATTTTTCTCATCTTCGCTCTGAAAAATCCTGATGAAATAAAAAATTCAGATATAATATTTCTCGTCGTCGTTCTTGCTCTCATCTCTGAGCTCTTGGTGATCGGTCTGATTGGAAAACTGACGATTATCGTCCGATGGGATAAAATCCTCATCCAAGTTGGCTTTTTTAAGCTGATAAAAAGAGAGATTAAAAAATCAGAGATAAAACAAGTCCGAGCGATTGATGGCTTTTCAAAAATGCAATACGGGATTAAGGTCATCGGTAGGACAATTGCTTACATCTTCTGGGGAAAGGGAGCAGTTGAGATAGAACTAAATGAGAAAAGCTCAAATTCTCTTCTTTCAAAACTTACGAACTTCAACAAAATTATCATCACAAGCCAAAACCCAACTCGTCTTGTTGAAGCGATAATGTCAATGGGCTAAAACAAATATAGAACAAACCGATGTTTCAAACTGAAAAAGCTCTCATAATCTTACCAACAAAGCTAAACGAAATACACGGCGCAGATGATTTAACTGAAGAAGAAAAGATTGAAATTTACAAAGCGATACTTCACGACACCTCAAATTATTATGTTGAAAAAAGCAGAAATACAAAGGTTTATGTCTATTTCCCCGACTACGAGACATGCGATATCCTTGTGCCGGTTTTCCCACTTAGAGTTAAGGTCTCAATCATTGAAAAGGAAAGCGGTGTATATATTGAAAGTATTGATAGGGCTTTCAAAGAAGATTGCAAACTTGTGACGCTTGTTAAAATAACGAGTTTATTTTATCCACTTCCATGGATAAACAACGCTTACGAAGTTTTAACACACAAATATGATGTGATCGTTACTTCAATTTACAAGGACAATCCGAATCGTTTGGTTGGTTTAAAAAAACTTCACGAGAAATTTTTATCAATGGTTGAAAATGAAAACGATGAACTTGACATCCTTAAATCAGCAAGTCAACTTGATGTCTTATTTGTTCCTCTTAGGAGAATAGAATACGCGACCGATTTAAAATCGCTAAAACAAATCTACCTTAACATCGTCAGCTCATCAAAAAATGAGGAGTTCAAAAGGACAAAGCTTGTGATTTTAAACATATTGAAGAAAAGAAAAATACCGTTGTTGGATTGATGAAGATCGGAATTTTTGGCGGGACATTTAACCCACCACATTACGGGCATTTAATAGTTGCTGAATTCATTCGTGAAGAGGTTGGGCTTGACAAAATCATTTTCATACCTTGTTCAATCCCACCCCACAAACAAAACAACGAATATCTCTCCCAAATTGCAAGCCCAGAACATAGATTTGAGATGGTAAAACTCGCAATAACTGGAAATAAATTCTTTGAGGTCTCCGATATTGAAATAAACCGGGGCGGTGTCTCATACACAATTGACACGGTTAATTATTTCGTTTCAAATTTTCCCGAGGAAAAATTTTATCTTTTGATAGGTGCGGATCAATTTGCCGAATTTCACACTTGGAGAAAACCAGATGAAATAGTTCAAAAAGTCAATCTAATCGTTTTTAACCGCCCCGGCTTTGTTATCCCTAAAACTGAATTTTCAAAGTTCGCCACATTTATAACCATACCTAACATAGAAATTTCCGCATCAACTATCAGAAAAAGAATTAGACACGGAAAATCAATTAAATACCTCGTCCCTCCAGCAGTTGAAGAGTATATCCTCGCAAATAAATTATACATTTAACGATTGATGACCCTATTAACTGCGTTGAGATATGGCGCAAATGACTTTTTGAAAATAAATGTATCAGACCTCGGCTCAACATTTCGCATCGTAACTACATTAGCAGTTGGTTGCATCAATTTGTAATTAACTATCAAATTGCGCTCACCCTCAAATTTCATCGTCGTATCTGCAACCAAAGGAACAACAATTCTTACCGTCATCGGATCAGTTTGATATTTAACCAAGCCAACACCTCGTGAAAAATACCAGCGCCATTTAAGTGAAGCTGTAACATTTGACCCTGGGAGTTGATCAATCTTACCGCTTAAATTAACATCCCAGATAAATTGTTCTGCTTGAACTGTTTGATTTTTCGCCGTTATGACTATCGTTTCATTTGCGCCCTTTGAAGCGACTACATTTAAATTACCAGTTACAGTAAATCCACTTGCGGAATCAAGCACGAATTTTACCTGTTGATTGAATACATTCCAACCTTGGCTTGCGGGGTCAATCCACAAAAACCATCTATTAGCAAGCGAATCTAACGGACTACCAGTAGTTGTTGGTGAATAAAAATAAACATAATACTTATCCCCATCCTTTGCGACATACATTAAACCAGAAGGTTGTGCATTTCTATACGAGGTTATCTCATACGCTTGTTTACCTGCAACGATTCTTTGAGCGCTCACAACGCTTGAGTCCTTCCATACGCCAGCAGTTGAATCTGGATTTCCATTAACATCAAGGACAACACCTTTATAAATCCAGTAATTACCCACAGTGAGGGGAATTAAATCTTGCACCAATGTCGGCGGTGAAGTTACTGTATCTTCCTTTTTGCAAGAGGCAAACAGAAAAATCAAAAAAGTCAAGATTAAAATTTTCATCCTCATGGCGTCCTCCAAATTTTTTTTTTTGAAATTTTCAATACAAAAATAAAATCTTCATCAGCAAAAATAAAGTGAGCGAAATCACACGAACTTAACATTGACTTTTTCCTTTTGATTTTTTAAAATTTTGAAAAAAGTAAAAAATGCGGGCAAAAATTTTACCATTCGGGTTTGCGCTAATACTTTTCACCTCCTGTTTCCAAATCGTCGGGCAAAAACCACAGGAAGTTGAGGATATATACCTACCTGATGGAGATAAAGTTGAAGTTAAAGTTTGGGTCCAAGACCTTGAAATCCCATGGTCGCTTGTCTTTTTACCCGACGGAAGAGCTCTTGTAAGCGAAAGACCAGGAAGAATTCGCTTGATTGAAAATGGAAAACTCGCTCCAGAGCCATACATGATATTAAATGTTAAGCATATTGGTGAGGGTGGTTTGATGGGGCTTGCTGTTCATCCCGATTTCCCGAATAAACCATACATTTACGCTATGTATACATACGAAAGTGATGGCAAAATTTTCAACAGGGTTATAAGAATCAAAGATGAAGGAAGAAAGGGTGTCTTTGATAAAGTTATAATTGATAGCATTCTTGGTGCAAGATTTCACAATGGTGGCAGAATAAAGTTCGGTCCAGACAAAATGCTTTACATAACAACTGGTGAAATCTTCAAAGGTGAACTTGCACAAGACCTAAATTCTCTAAATGGGAAAATCCTTCGCCTCACACCCGATGGTGAAATTCCGCCTGATAATCCTTTCCCAAATTCACCAATTTACTCATACGGGCATAGAAACCCACAAGGTCTTGCTTGGCACCCAGAAACGGGAGATTTATTTGAGTCAGAGCATGGACCATCTGGTGAATATGGTCGTTTTGGGCACGATGAAATAAATGTAATTGTAAAAGGCGGAAACTACGGCTGGCCGAAAGTTATAGGCGCTCCGGGTGAAAAGGAATTCATTGACCCAATTGTTGTATGGAAAGATGCAACCCCACCTTCTGGGATAACCTTTTATAAAGGTGACCTTTTCGTCGCAACTTTGAGAAGCGAAGCTTTAATAAGGATAAAACTGCAAAGGTCGGGAAAGAGCTACAAAGTCACAAGGATTGAAAGATGGTTCGCCTTTGATAAAAGGAGAGGGAAATATGGTAGGTTGAGGGATGTCGTCGTCGGACCAGACGGCAATCTCTATGTTCTCACAAGCAATAGAGACGGGCGTGGAAATCCACAGCCAGGGGATGACAAAATTTATCAAATCATTTTCAAAAAATAATTCACTTTATCTTTAAAACGAGCACCGTTATATCATCGCTTTGTTCAACCCCACGAGAAAAAGACGAAATCATTTCTTTAACCGAATTGATCACCTCAACCGCTGATAAGTTATGATGTCCTTTTATAAATTCAATGAGTTTCTCAACTCCGAGCTCCTCGCCCTTAACATTTATCGCTTCCGTTACTCCATCAGTGTAAAGAAATAAAAGGTCGCCCTTTTTAAGTTCAATCTTTCCAAGTTTATATTCACTTTCAATAACTCCAAGAACCGGACCTCCCTCATCAAGCAATGTGAAGCTGGAATTTGAGAACAAAATCGGCGGGTTATGACCCGCATTCACATACTCAAGGACAAAATTTTTCAAATCAACCTTACAAATGAAAAATGTTATAAACTGCTCTGAAGATGTATTTGCTAATATCATCCTGTTTAGAAGACCAACGACTTTAACAAGGTCACTTGTGAAAAGTATAAAACTGTGAAACAAAGCCTGTAGGTTTGACATAAGAAGTGAAGCAGATAAACCTTTACCACAAACATCGGCTATCACAAGCAAAATCTCATCATCGTTAAGCTTAATCACATCATAATAATCTCCGCTAACAACTCTTGAGGGCAAAAACAAAGCTCCCAATTCAAGCTTTGAATTTTGAGGAAGTTCCTTAGGCAATAAATTTTTTTGAATCTCAAAGGCAAGTTCAACATCGCGTCGTAAATTTAACATCTTCAAGTTTTCAACCGCGCTCATAGCCACTGTGAAAAATGTTTTAATCAAATTCTTTTCATCCTCGCCAAACACTTTTTTAACATCGTTACCTTGATCTAAAAATAAAGCGAATTTGCCCAATTTGCTTTCGCACAAGAAAATCGTTGAGCTTTTTTCGCTTTTCAATTTTGAAATTTTTCTCATAAACC
>JAPYWO010000077.1 GCA_028276305.1 Candidatus Thermokryptus sp. | reverse complement strand
GTGTCGTTCTCAAGAAGTTCAACCTTTGCAAATGAAAAAGCGAAGTTGATTTTCCTGAGCCATTTATGTCTCCCTTCAATTGCTCTCCCGCCCGAGGTCTCACTTCTGAAACTTGAGAGCAATTCATCTTTAACATCAGCTCTGACGAATTTATTTGCCACTTCAAAAAAGTTTTGTCCAATTGAATTTAAATCGTTTGAGAAAAGAGTCGTTTCGTTATTTAAACTCAAAACATAAAACTGATCAAGACCTTCACCAGCAAGGTTTGCGAAATGTTCAAGCATCTTTTTAACATCAATGAGACAAGAAACATTGCCCTTAAAGTTGCCTTTAGAATCAAAAACGGGATATCCAAGCGCAATCGCATCATAACCTTGAACTGCTCTAAAGACCTGGCTTGCAAATGGTTTCCTTTCAATTAAAAATTTTTTTATGTGCGCTTGATAGCTTATGTCTCTTCCGATCGCTTTCGGATCGGGTGGGAATGTGTATCTTAAAATTCCTTTTTCATCAACTCTGCTGACATTTCCGATGTAGCTCGGGAAACGCTGAAAAGCCCTCGCAAATTTTGATTGAAGCGAAGGGATGTTGATTTCTATAACATCTTTATCGTCAGAGAGCTCTTGGAGGATTTTGAAGTTGTTTTCAATTGAGAATTCAATTGAATTTGCTAATGTTTTCAAAAGTTTTGACTTTTCAAGTGCGTATCGTTCAACTTCATATTTTATGTAGTTTTTGATCAGGATCGTCTGTAATGTTAGTAGCACAGCGATAAATGGGATTGAGATTAAGGCAAGTGATCTAAGTTTACGAAGAGATTTGAGTTTTATTTCGCCCGTGTAAAATGTTTCTACGCCTGAGATAATTTTTGGGATGTGCTTTGTTGAAAGGTTCAGCGTAAAAGATGCGATGAAAATTGCAAGTAAAACACTTATAAAAGACATCACAAGTCGTGCGTTGAAAAGCCAGGACGGTAAAACCTCAAATGAAACCAGCGTCAAGTAAATCAACGGCTCAATCAAAAGATAAAAACTTGAAACCCTTAAAATTTTTGATTTATTTCTCAGTTTTTCAACCAAGTTGGCTATGTATGAAATTGAGGTGAAAAGACCCCAGAGCGCTGTATTGCTGAAGATGTAAAAAAGCGCCCCAATTTTCCAGATGAATGTCCTTTGCAGTTTAAAATAAATTGGAACATAATAAACGATGGCTAAAACGACGGAAATGAAGACGACAAACTTTATAACCCTTTTTATCTCTTTTTCAAGGTCTGTGGAGATGTTCTCGGCTATTTTTTTCGTTCCCCAGAGTGCGAAGACCAGTCCACTCCAAAAGACGATCGTCGCTATGCTTGCTTCATAGTCATAGAGATATTCAAAGAAAAGGACAAGCAGGAATGTTTGGAAAGGGGCGATAAATGTAAGTAGAAGGGCAAAGAAAAGTTGTGGAAACCCTGCAGGTATTCGCTTCTTTTCCCAAATTTTGTAAGCAAGATAAACCAAAGTTGCTATCGGGAAAAATGAATAAACGAAATTTAAAATCTGGCTCGTCAACTTGACTCCGAAAAACATTTCTTTGCGGACTTCGGTTTTTGAAAAAATAAAAAAATGAAGCAAGATTGTCAAATTTTAAATGGCGAGTTGCCTCGCTTGATAAAGTTCAAAAAGTTTGTTAAAATTATTGAGATTTTTAAAAACAAAGACGAGCGCAAACCAAATGAAAGTTTTATCTTTGCGGACGGAAAGGGAGAATTTCATCGGGTTAATTTACGATGAAAGCGATAGGATTTTAAATTTGACCGACGCCCTTCCTTTATACCAGAAGCTGAAAAATAAAATTGATGATTTCCCGAAGATAAAAACCGTTACCGAACTTTTCAGGGAGCAACTTTTCAACATTGACCTTTTCAAGCGTGTCGTTGATTTTGTTGAGAAGCATAATTTAATGGAGTATCTTTTCGTCAAGGAAACTTTTAGATATAACGCTCCGGTTGAATTTCCGCCGAAGTTTATCTGTTTGGGTAGAAATTACGAATTACATGCTCGTGAATTTGGTTCACCGGCACCTGAAGGCGAGCCGATAATTTTTGCGAAAAGTAGCACATCCGTTGTGGGGCATCTTGAAACAATTTATATCCCCGATGATGTAGGCAGAATTGACCACGAAGTTGAACTTGCAGTTATCATAGGGAAAAGGGGAAAGAAAATCAAGCGTGAAAATGCCTGGAACTATGTAGCTGGATATACAATAGTAATTGATGTCACCGCAAGGGAACTTCAAAGGAAAGATATGGACTTGAAGTATCCGTGGTTCAGGTCAAAAAGTTTTGATTATTTTGCGCCTATGGGACCTTGGATTGTGACCGCTGATGAAATTCAAACACCAGTGGAACTTGATCTCAAACTTTGGGTTAATGATGAACTTCGTCAAAATTCAAACACGAGGAATATGATTTTTGATATCCCAGCGATAATTGAGTCAGTAAGCAAATATATGACGCTTTACCCCGGTGATGTCATCTCAACTGGAACGCCAGAGGGAGTTGGTCCGATAAAGCCAGGGGATAGAATTACCGCTTGGATTCAAAACATAGGCGAGTTGGTAAATTATGTTGAGCTTGAAGTTGAATAAAAAATCAACTTGGAGAAAAAGATGAAGCGAAAAGAATTTTTAAAATCAATTACTTTTTTGGCGACAGCCGGTTTCTTCGCACCTAATTTAAAATTTAAATCCAATAAGGGTTTTGATGACTTTAAGCGCGATTTAAAAGATATTGAACCGTCGGACGAGAGGTTTTGGCGACTGATCAGGGAGCAGTTTCCGATTCCAAAGGATTACATTTACCTTAACACTGGGGGACTTGGTTCTTCGCCTTATGTTGTAAGCCAGAGGGTTAAAGAGGAAATGGATAATCTTGATAGGTATCCAACGCCCAATCACGACATTGAAAAGTGGTGGAGGATAAAGGAGAAGTTTGCGAATTTTTTGAACTGCGATAAAGAAGAAATCGCGTTCGTTGGCTGTGCGACGGAAGGAATTAACATCGTCGTCAATGGTTTGCCACTTAAAAGCGGTGATGAAGTCATTTTGACCACGCACGAGCATGTCGCCGGGAATTTGCCACTTTTAAACAGGGCTAAAAGGGATGGTATCGTTCTCAAGACATTTGAGCCAGATACAAAAAACTGGCGTGGAAATCTTGAAAGGATTGAGAAGTTGATAACTAAAAAAACGAGGTTGATTTTCGTAAGTCATGTCACCTGTACAACGGGTCAGCGACTTCCAGAGAAAGAGATATGTAAGCTTGCAAAAGAAAAGGGGATATGGGTTTTCCTTGATGGGGCACAAGCTCCGGGGATGATGCCTGTAAATTTAAGGGAATATAACTGCGATTTCTACACTACAAGCGGTCACAAGTGGCTTCTTGGTCCCAAAAGAACGGGAATTCTTTATGTTAAAAAAGAACTTCTTGATGTAGTAAGACCATTGACGGTTGGTGGTTATTCAGACGCTGGTTATAGCATTGAAAAAAATGAGCTCAAGTTTCAGCCGTCTGCACAAAGGTTTGAATACGGGACGCAAAACCCGGCATTGTTTTTCGGGCTTGAGACAGCGCTTGATTTCATCAACGCAATCGGAATTGAAAGAATTTGGGAACATAACAGAGGGCTTGCGGAGTCATTTTACCAAGAGCTAATTAAAATTCCAGAAGTTGAAGTTTTATCCCCAGCCGATGAAAGCTTTAGAACTGCGATGATAACTTTCAAGATGAAAAATTTAAACTACGATAAAATCGTTGCACATCTCGGTGAAAAAAGAATCAGAGTGCGACCCGTGACGGAGGGAAATTTGATGGCTGTCAGAGTTTCGTTCCACCTTTACAATAGTGAAATGGATGTCGCAAGGATTTTGACCGAAGTTAAAAATCTCGCTAAATCGTGAGGGCAAAAATTTTCATCCTCATATTTACGCTTGGGATTTTCCTGAGGGTCTTTCTGCTTGATGATGAAAGTTTATGGCTTGACGAGGGGACATCGTTGAGAATTGCGAAGATGAAAACTTTGGAAATCGTAAAGCTTGAGTCAGACGCAAACCCACCCCTTTATTACCTCATCCTTCACCTTTGGATTAAAATTTTCGGCGACTCTGAGTTCTCGGTTCGTTTTCCATCCCTCATTTTTGGTTCCGCTACAATTTTCATCGTTTTCAAGCTTCTCTCCAGTTTTGATGGGGAAAACGCGCTTTTATCATCTCTTTTGACAAGCATTTCAACTTTTCTTGTGTTTTACTCACAAGAGGCAAGGGCATATTCACTTTTTTTGATGATTTCAGCGCTATCTTATCTTTTCTTGCTTGAAGCGTTGAAAAGGGGAGAGACGAAATTTTTCATCCTTTACACATTAAGCATCGTTTTGATGCTTTACACTCACATTTATTCTTTTTTCGTCGTTTTTTCCCACATCGTTTTCGTTTCGCTTTGTTACATCAATAGAATTAAAAAATTTTCGCTTTTCTTCTCACTGTCTTTGCTTTTTTACATTCCGAGAGCGATCGTTGTCTTTAATCAAGCCAGAAACATAACTTCTCAAGGTTTTTGGTTGCCAAAGCCAAGTTTTATTGATATCGCTAAGACACTAATCCAATTTTCCGGGGCTACCTATCCTATGCCAAGGGATGAAACGGGAAATGTGGTTTTGAAAAGTTTTATTGTTGAATATTTTCCCTCGGCGGTTTTGCTTTTCATTTTCGGCGTCTTGATACTTGTTTTGCATTTAAATTTCAAAAAGATTGACTTAGAAAAGAGGAATTTTATTTTGATGCTTTGGCTTTGGTTTCTTTCGCCGATAATTTTGCCGTTTATTCTGTCCCAGTTTTTAACCCCTTTTTATTTCACGAGATACGCCATCCCGTCGTCGGTCGCTTTTTATGCGCTTGTTTCAATGGGGTTTGAATTCATCAACAAAAAGTTTAAAAATGTCGTTTTGCTTTTGATCATTTTTCTTTCTGCTGTTAACCTTGCTTGGTATTATGCAAAGACAAACAAGGAACAATGGCGAGAAGCGGTAAAGTTTGTTGAAGAGAAAGCGCAAGGAAACGACCTTGTGGTCGCAAGCAAATATGTTTTTTACTACTATTTTAAAAGAACGGATGTAAAGACCTTCAGCTTTAAAGATGTTTCGGGTGAAGAAATGGAAAAACAATTACGGGATTTTCTTTTCATCATCAAGGATTATAAGAGGGTTTGGTTTGTTTTATCGCACCCGTGGGAGATTGAGAGAAACGCGTTTGAAAATTTAAAGCGCTCAATGAATATGACTTTGCGAAAGAAATTTCTCGGGATAGATGTTTTTTTGTTTGAAGGGGGCGCGAATTAAATGACTTATCCCAAAGCGAATTGGTTCGGGTGGCCAGGGGATGGTTTTTCTATTGACGAAGAAAATTTCAGTTAAATCAGTTTTTCTTTCAAGGAGTAAGTTGCTATTTATTTAGATTGTAAAGGTTTGTTCCCTCTCAGGGACGATGATGTTTTCAAATCCAATTGCCTTTAATCCCTCCGCAAGTGCGAAAGATTGTTCCTCTTCACCGTGGACGATGAAAATTCCCCTCAAGTGTCTTCTATCAATGTGACTTATATATGCGAGTAGTTCCTCTCTATCGGCGTGAGCGCTCAGTGCGTCAATTGAGATAACTTCAGCTCTAACATCATATTCATCACCTAAAATTTTAACTCTTTTTGCCCCGTCTTTAAGCTTTCTTCCAAGCGTTTCGCTTGCCATATAACCGACGATCAAAATTATATTCCTTGGGTTTTCAATGTTGTTTGCAAGATGATGAAGTATCCTTCCCGTCTCACACATACCGGAGGCGGAAATTATTATGCAGGGCTTATCATAGTGATTTAATTTTTTTGACTCTTCAACATCAGTTATATAATGCAAGGCGGAGAAGTCAAACGGATCGTAACCGCTCATTAAAAGATTTCTCATCTCTTCGTCAAAACATTCCGGATGAAGACGATAAATTTCAGTAGCACTTACAGCAAGCGGGCTATCAATGAAGATCGGCAATTTTGGGATTTTATTTTCCCTGAAAAGTTTGTAGAGGATGTATATCAAAACTTGTGTTCTATCAACGCTGAACGCAGGTATTATAATTTTCCCATTCCTTTCGCTTGCTTTTATGACGATTTCGGTTATCTTGTTTTCAACAGATTCAATTTCTTCATGGAGGGTTGAGCCGTAGGTGCTTTCAGTTATTAAAAAGTCAACATTTCCTATAAGTTGTGGATTTCTTAAGATGGGTTTATAAGGTCTGCCGAGGTCGCCAGTGAAAGCGAGGCGTATTTTCGTCCCGTTTTGAACGATGTTTAAAACAGTTATCGCTGAACCGAGCAAATGACCAGCGTCGTAAAAAATCAGGTTTATCCCGCTTGCAA
>JAPYWO010000075.1 GCA_028276305.1 Candidatus Thermokryptus sp. | reverse complement strand
CGTTGTAAATTTTACTTTTATCTTCTTCTTTTCCAGCGCCAGCGAGCCCAATGACGATAATTTTCACATCGTGAAAATCACAACCTACCTTTTGCACAAGTTCAAGAATTAGCTTCAAAATTGATCTCGCAACGACATCAACACCAAGCATTTGAAAATTAGCTGAACCACCTATGACCTCGGCGAAAGGGTTGCCATCAAGATCACTTATAATCCCATGCGTCTTCGTCCCTCCACCGTCCATTCCAATGATATATTCCACTTCAAATCCGCGTTAATTTAAAATTTCACAGCGAGGGTTAGGTACTGAACATTTTTCAATCTACCAAAATCAAGATACGCATAATCAACCGCAATCGCCACACCACGAGCAATTGAATACTTCACACCGGCACCAACAGTATACCTTTGCTCCCCTCCTTTTTCAAATAACGATTTATAACCCCCTCTAACATAGAAAATTTCCTTGAACGAATACTCTGCGCCAAGATTTAAATACTCGGTGTTATCGTTTGGATGAACAGCATCAACAGCGAGCGTAAATCTCTGCGATTCCGTCTTGAGAAAATCATTTGATAAGCCAACTCTGAAAAGCAAAGGCATTTCAAATTTATCCGTCTGAATGAATGCATTTATATTGTTCCCTGTTCCACCGCCAACTGTGTAAATTATTATCAAGTCACGACCTGTAAGTTGCATTTTAGTTCCATAATTTGACATACTTGCTCCAATTCTCATACCATTCAAAAATGGCGTTATATAAAGCGTTCCGAAATCAAATGCAAAACCTTGCGCTGATTCATGCCAGATGTATTCCCTCACATATTTGAAGTTAAAACCTATCGCAAATCTATCGGTCAATTGTCTTGCATAGGATAGACCCATCATCAATCCACCCGCATTAAATCTCTCGCCGGTGCCATCTGGCATAGCGACTGTTCTAACTTCCATATCATCCATTGTCAACGCTGAAATCTGCATTCCGATTGTGCCAAGGTTTCCAAGATTCAAAGCAAGAGCAGCAAAACTATATTTTATGTCCATAATCCAATCAACATAGTTAAAAACAGCTTCACCTTTCCCGGAAATTCTGCTGAGCCCTGCGGGATTCCAATAAATTGAACTTATATCATCGGCAACCGAACCGAAAGCTCCACCCATTCCAATTGCCCTTGCACCGATTCCTATCTTCAAAAATTGAGCAGATGTCGTTCCTGTCTTTGTTAAACTGCTACCTATTTGAGCAAGTGAAAACGAAACAAAACAGAATACGAAGGCAAACAGTGATAAAACCTTTCTGGTCATAGTATCCGCTCCAAATTTTTATTTTATAATTGCGAATTTTAGCAGTTTTTCGCCTATACCGGGGGCTTCAATGTGAGCGATGTAAACTCCATAACTTACACTCAAACCATCCCTGTTCAAAAGATTCCAATACTCTCGCCCATTATCAACTCCACTTGAATGTCTTATCTCCTTGACAAGCTCCCCACTCAATGTGTATATCCTTATCACACACTCCCTCGGCAAACCATCAAAATATATCCTCCTTTCTCCCCTAACCTGCCCAGGCAACTTGCTCACCGGCTCAAGCTCATTTATCCCAACATAAGGATTTGGCACCACCCTAATCCTATCCAATAAACTACTCGCAACTCCCAAATCATACCTCCACCCCCTCACCTCTACCCTAAAACTATCCACATCAACCATCCCACCCTCATATGTGTTAAAACTCCTCCTCGTCCTCAACCAAAACTCATCCCCCTCACGCAAATCTATCCCAACCCTCGGATACCTGTAAACCACTCCACCCTCCTCCACCTCCCTAAACAATACCTGCCATGTAGTCCTATTCGTCGTCCCCCGCTCCAAAAACATCACCGCCTCACCCAAATCCCACCTGCCATTCCTGTTATCATCCTTAACATACACCTTCACCCTCCAACCCTCCGTCACATTCTCAACATAAAAAGGCAACTTAACATTGTTAACACTCGTATCAACAGGACTTGCCAATCTACCATCCCCCAATGTATCCAACCTCCCAAAAACTATCCTGAAATCTGCAGGATACATCCTCCTACCAAACCCCAATGTCGCAGTGCTTATACTCCAACCAATCCTCCCCACACTACCTCCTCCCCAACCGCTTCGTCCCAAATCCAAACCCAATGTGTCATTCCATACCCTAACCCTCATCCCATCAAAAACATCACTACCATCCCCTCCTCCCAACTCCCTGTTGTCCTTGACAGCATAATACCTATACCTAACCTCTACCCCCCTCCTACCTAAAAGCCCACCACCTCCCAATGCCCTAACCAAACCACGCCCATAATCAACCAAATAATCCACCCCCTCCCTATATCCTTCAACCCTAACTCCCCCCTCCAAAGGCAAATACTCCAACTTCTTCCAAACCGTATCAACAAAATCAAACTTAACCACAACCTCATCATCAGGTATAACACTCCAACGCAAACTATCTCCACTTCCCCTAAACACCAAACTATATCCCATATCACGAACCTTCAAATCATTCAAAACCTCAACCCTTATCCTCCCTGTCCCACGCCCCTTAACATGCCTAAACCTAACCCCATCCTCAAACTCACTAACCTCAGGTCCAACATAACCTATCGCCCTACCCCCAGGAATAACACTAACAACATTCTCATCCAACTCCTCCTCACCACTTATCGGATCCACCACAACCTTCATCGTGCACTCCGTCGGCGGTATCCCTACGCTATCACCCCTATCATATGAAACAACCGCATAATAATACTTAACACCATTCATAACCCCAACACTATCTACATAACTATGAACCAAACCAACATCATCACCCAAATAATAATGTATCCCTCTGCCAGGATACGCCACTACACTATAACCACGCCAACCATTAACCTTGTCAAACCTCGCATCACGTCCAAAAGCATCCTTCAAAGGCACCCTCAAATAACTCGCTCCCCTTCCATCCGTTATCAACTCAACATCCTTAAAACTCGGATCTGTTGACCTGTATATAACATATCCCTCAAAATCATACCCAGGGTCATTTTCATCCAACGGATTCTTCCCAAACAATGGGTCAAAACTACGCTCCGCCCTCGTGTCCCAATATAAAACCACCTTCCTATCACCAGCTACTGCCCAAACCCTGGGTCTTTCAGGAGGTCGGAAAAACCTATAATTGGCATTGTATATCCTCTGAACCGTCTCAGCATTCAACAACAAATCATTCAAATCCTCCCCCAACAACAATGCAACCGAAAAACGACGTGTCTGCCCAGCTGGCAATTGAATATAACCAGAACCATAAAGGAATACATTGTCAGCCGTCTGAACAATCTCAGAAAAGTTTCCAGGTTTAAGACGATTCCAAATGCTCTCATCATTGCTCACATAATCAGTTGACCAAATGAAAGCATTAAAACTCGTAAGTCCTATCATATCTGATTCATCAAGGTCGGTGAATTCAAAATTTGGCTCACCAGGGCTCAAAGGGTCTAAACTACCATCTGGCAACAACCTACCTCTCGTTGGAACACCATCACCCTCCCCCTCATCTCCAGTCCCAGGAATTCCATCTATCCCAACATCATCTATCAAAGGATTCCAATCCCCATCGTTGTCTATTCCATCTTGCTGGCTCTCGTCTATCATACCATCACCATCGTTGTCTATTCCATCATACGGATTCCCTGGCGACTCCAAAAATTTATAACCAAAATACCCAGGCTTTCGCCCAAACATTCCTTTCCCGTCATGGTCCCAAGAATAAACCATACTTCTTGCATAGACAGGTATGTTATCAACAGGTGGATAATTCGGAACATTATACGGTGGGATAAAGTATGAATCATCATCAGAATAATCTGTCGCACCCCCAACATGCGGATCACCCCACATTCCAAATACTACTGAATCAAGGTCCTTGGGGCTTACATTCGTGATTGTGTAGACGATAAAAATCGCATCTTCAGCCAAAGGATTACTCCACTGCAAAACCCTAACCTGCGCCTGAATCCCTAAACCTCTCCTACTTGAATCATTCGGGAATGGAAAATATGCAAACTCTTCATTATCTCTATCATCCATAACATAGAAAGCTTCAAGATCTGCTTGCGTTGCATCCCTTGACAAATACCCCGGCCAAACATACTTACCTAAGACAGGGTCATACCAACTCGCTGGCCATGAATCCGGTTTTCCATCGCCATCCCTGTCCTTGTCCGGATTGTGCGCTATGTAATCCTGATTCGGATCAGCATAGCCAGGAAGAGGTTGCCAACCCCAGCGTTTTGTCCCATCCGGGGAACGATCACCCCCATCAAGCAAACCATCAGTTATAATGTGAATCCTCCTACCGCTTGTATCTACGACAGAAGCACCAACAAGCGGACCAAACTCATATGCATAACCCAAACCATTCCAAACGACATCCGTTATCCTATCACCCGGAGCAGAAAGAGAACCATAATTGTAAATCGTAACGGTAATTTTATTTCCATTCATTATGAGTTTCTTCCTATCCGCCTCGCCACTAACTTTTCTTATGTTCTTGTCAATCTCTTTGTAAAACTTCTCTCGTTCCGATGGGCTCATTTCCTTTGGGTTTCTCCACTTCTTCAACAATTCGGGATTGTTTGCGATGAAATCGGGTGGTTTCACTTCAACCTTTTGCTTTTGAAAAGATTTTCTCGCCATCTCTTCATACCCGCGCATTATATAATCGCTTATCACCTGATGTTCAACTTTCCTTTGCGCTTCCCTTTCTTTCGTAAATCCACCGCGCAAAATTTCAAGTGCCTTTTCCCTGTCTGATTTTTTCTGCTGCGAAATCAAAGGACTCACCAGGAGAACACAAACCAAAATTAGGAATATTTTTCTCAACATGGCTTCAAGCGATTTTTTATTTTTAAAATCCAATTGAAAAACCAAATCTGACTTCCCTCGGCGGATAGTAATAATACGGTCTTGTATAATAATCATCCGAAGAATGAATTCCCGGGATTTTTCCAACCCATTGATCAACAACTATACCCTCACCTCTTTGTTTCGCAAGCGTATACTGTGCCGTTCCAGTATCATCAAAAACATATCTTTCGTTCAATGTATCAAACAAGTTGTAAACCTTCACAAAGAAACTCCACCTCAACCCAAACCATTTAAACAATTTTTCAAACATCATATCAACTTGCATCGTAGCCGGCTTCCTCTCGCTATTTCTCCTCAACTCAAGACGATTATTTGTAACATACGGCGTATAAGGAAGACCCGAACCATATTGTCCCACAAAACTTAACATCCAATTGTCAGGTATCCCAATGCTAATCGTTCCATTTAAAGTATGCCTTTGATCCCAATCAAGATAAACAAAGAACTTCTCCGGTTCCCTTCCCGATTTCAAGTCAATGAAAAATGCGTCTGGATTAGGATCGTTACCCTCAGCAACTTGATATGTGTAATCAAGCGTCGCAGCTACCAATTCATCTTTTAACCTTCGCTTAATAAGCGAAAATGTAATTCCCTTGATATTTCCATAATCTTTGTTGACATAGAGGTTATAAACTTTTTCCTGACTTATCCTCGTCCTTTGCAAAGCAAGAAGGTCACGAACATCTTTGTAGAAAGCAGTTACATTGATAGCAAAATTATCTGTCAATTGCTGTTGCAAACCAAATTCATAAGCGACCGTTTTTTCCGGCTTTAAATTTGCATTTCCAAATGTTGGAGTCCCAACAAATAATGCTGATTCAAACTCTGGATTTGTGTAAAGATATGTAAAAGGTGGCATCTGCAAAAACCACCCATACGAGAAATGCAAAATACCGCGATCGGTTATCGGATACGAAACACCAAGACGCGGGCTTATCTGATGCTTTGGCGACGCCCTCGCAATAAGTGTATCGCGCTGAATAATCGGAGGAATTGTCGGATCATTGGGATCGGGGTAAAATATGAATCTTGAATAATTCGCCTTCGGATTGAAATAGTCATATCTCAACCCAAAATTTACTATCATGTCCTTATATTCCATCTTGTCCTGCGCATAAACCGAGAAAATAACCGGCTGACGGGTGTATCTGTTATGATAAGGCGAGGTTATATCTGGGATCGTCGGCTCAAGATATTTTAATGTGTCCCTCAAAATTGTGAAATAAACATAATCAAGTTTGTGCAACCTCAACTCAACTCCTGTTTTAATCTCATGATAATTTGAGACCTGGCTTGTTATGTCAAACTTAAACATATAAGTCCTCGAATCTCTATAAACATGGTCGTTTTGTGTGCCACCGAAATAAAATGTAAAGCTCGTCGGTCGCGCCAACCTTTCAACTGGTTGATACCTTGGGTCAAGCGGGTCTTCGTAAACATACTGACGATATTTTTGGAAGTTATAAGAAACGCGCAATTCGTAATATGTCTT
>JAPYWO010000076.1 GCA_028276305.1 Candidatus Thermokryptus sp. | reverse complement strand
CGACGAAAACATTACTTGAGATGAAAAATCGCGGTGAGAAGATAGCGATGTTAACCGCGTATGATTTTTTGATCGCAAAATTGCTTGATGAATCTGGGATTGATGTCATTCTTGTTGGTGATTCGCTTGGCAATGTTTTCCAAGGACATCCGACCACTTTACCTGTGACGCTTGACGATATGATTTATCATACAAAAGCAGTTTGCGGAGGTGCAAAAAGGGCAATGGTTGTCGTTGATATGCCATTTCTTTCTTATCAAGTTAGTATAGAGGAAGCGGTGAAAAATTGCGGTAGGGTTTTAAAAGAAACATGTGCTGAAGGTGTGAAGCTTGAAGGTGGAAGTGAAATAATTGAAGTTGTGAGAAAGTTGACTTCAATTGGAATTCCTGTGATGGGGCATCTCGGCTTGACACCACAGAGCATACATAAATTTGGGAGTTACGATGTGAGAGGTGTAGATGAAAGCGAGGCAGAGAAAATTTTAAATGACGCCATTGAACTTGAAAAAGCTGGTGCTTTTGCGATCGTGCTTGAAAAAATTCCCGCTGAACTTGCGAAAAAAGTGACCGAGTCAGTCAAAATCCCAACCATTGGAATTGGGGCTGGTCCGCATTGCGATGGGCAAGTCCTTGTAGTTTATGATATGCTTGGTCTTTTTGAGGAGTTTAAACCGAAATTTGTCAGAAGATATGCTGAACTTGCAAAAATTATAAAAAACGCATTTGAAAACTACATCTCCGATGTCAAAACTGGTAAATTCCCAGCAGAGGGTGAATTTTACTGAAATGGAACTTGTTTATCCGATTTATCTGTTTAATTTATTGAGCAAATTTAAGTTCAAAGGCGAAATTGAAAAGATTTATTAACATAGTCACGCTGATCGTTTTTCTACTCGGGACGATTCCTTACTCTGTTATTTTTAGATATTGCAAGATGTTTGATTCTGAAGCGCTATCAACGATGGAACAAGATTCAGTATATTGTAATTGTGGGACAAGCTCCGATGAGGAAATTTATTTTAGTAGCATGGAAAATTTTTGTTGTTTGACCAAAACAATTGAAAAAGACAAAGTAGATGAATTTTCCAACACGAAGGACGAATCTGTTAAAGTAATTTTAACGGGTTTTATTCCTTTTGATTTTCTCCCCAAGATTGTGCCCTCCGCAAATTATTCTCTCTTTTATAATTTTAAACCGCGACTGGGGCTAAAGTTACCTTTAATAAATTGTTCCCTCCTCATTTAAAAATTCCGCATCTTCACTTTTTGAACCGACGCTGATTTTCAAATTTTAAAACAAACTTCGCTATTGACCTATGCGTTCAATTATCGCTGTTTTATTTTTCACTATTTCATCTCTCGTTGTTTCACAGACGCTTGACGATTACATAAAAATAGCTCTTGAAAACAACCCTGAGTTAAAATCTTATAAAATTCAAGTTGATATATTGGAAAAGAGAATAAAACAGGCAAGCACACCTTCTGACCCGATGTTAATGCTTGGAGTTGCAAACTTGCCAACGAATTTAAGTTTTACGATGGATATGATGACTATGAAAGAGATCGGTATAACGCAAATGATTATGTTTCCCGTGAAGTATTCTTTGATGGGCAAAATGGCTCAAAAGGATTATGAAATAGCCAAGGGAATTTATGAGTTGAAAGAGCTTGAGCTTATTTCCGATGTTAAGATGCTTTATTTTGAAATTTACTATATGACGAAAGCAGTTGAGATTACAAAGAGGTCAATAGATTTGCTGAGGGATTTTGTCAAGATTACATCAACGAGGTTTGCAACTGGGCAGGGTATTCAACAAGATGTCTTGAAAGCCCAGGTTGAGCTTTCAAAAATGACCGATGAGCTTATCCGTATGGAGAGGGAGCGCAAAGACCTTATAACTAAATTCAATGCTTTGCTTTACAGGAAGCCCTTGGATTCGGTTTATGTCCCAGAGGAATTAAAGTTCGTTGAGTTCACTTTGACATATGATGAGATTGAAAAAATGGCGTTGGAGAATAATCCGATGTTAATCGCAATGAACAAAATGGTTGAGAAAGATAGGTTTATGAGTGAACTAGCAAAGAAAGAATTGATCCCGGATTTTGAGTTGAAGTTTTCATATGGTCAACGCTCCGCAATTGAACCAACGGGTGTTAAGGCACATGATATGTTGAGCTTTTCAATCGGTTTTAATTTGCCGATATTTTTTGGGAGGAAGCAAAAATTGAAAATAGAGGAAACAGCGATCGCGGTAAACCAATCGGAGATGAAGCTCTTAGCAGTTAAAAATGAAATCTCAAAGATGATCCAGGGGTCACTTAACGAAATTGAGGAAAAAGTGAAACTCATTGACCTTTATAAAAATGGTTTAATACCACAGGCGACACAAAATTTAAATACTGGACTTGTCGGTTATCAAGTTGGAAAGATTGACTTCATGACCTTGGTTGATAACTTTATGTCGCTTTACAAGTATCAAATTCAATATGAAAAAGTTTTTTCCGAATATCACGCCAAACTTGCTGAGATTGAGAAGTTGATCGGAAGAAGAATTTTTTAAAACAAAATGGAAATTTCAAAATGAAGTTTAAGTTGATGTTAGCAGTTATTTTCATCGCACTTATTTCATCAATTGGTGGTTACTTGATCGGGAAAAAATTTTCAGGTAGGGAAGAAGGACAATCCAAAACAGCAATTTTAAAATCGGAGAAAAAAATTCTCTATTATAAAGACCCAATGCATCCCTGGATAACAAGCGATAAACCAGGGAAAGCCCCTGATTGTGGTATGGATCTTGTGCCTGTATATGAAGGGGAAGAGGAGATGGAAGAAGGAATCGTGAAAATTGACCCGGTTATAGTTCAAAATATAGGTGTAAAGATTGAGCCAGTTAAAAAGATGAAGCTTACAAAGACGATAAGAACCGTAGGAAAGGTTGATTATGACGAGAGGAAAATTGCTGTTATTACGACGAAGGTTTCTGGTTGGATTGAAAAGCTTTATGTCGATTACACAGGTAGATTTGTTAAAAAAGGTGAGCCCTTATTTGAAATTTACAGTCCAGAACTTGTCACGGCTCAAGAGGAATATCTTCAAGCATTAAATTACAGAGAAAGCGTCGCAAGGAGCGGTGACCCAAATATAATTGAAGGTGCAAATCAACTTGTTGAAAGTGCTCGGAAACGCCTCAAATATTGGGATATAAATGAGGAACAGATAAGAGAGCTTGAAAATAAAAAACAGGTTCGCAAGACATTGACGCTTTATTCTCCTGTTGACGGTGTCGTGATAGAAAAAAATATCTTTTTGGGGATGAAGATTTCGCAAGGGATGAATTTGATGAAAATCGCGGATTTATCAAGCGTGTGGATTTATGCTGATATTTATCAGTATGAATTGCCCTGGGTTAGAGTTGGAGAAGACGCTGAAGTTGAAGTATCGTATATTCCGGGGAAAATTTTGAAGGGCAAAGTGGTGTATATTTATCCTTTTCTTCAGCCGGAGACAAAAACTATAAAAGTACGCCTTGAATTTGCAAATCCAGGGTATCTTTTAAAACCAGATATGTATGTCAATGTTAGTATAAAATCAAAAGTTGCGATTAATGCGCTCGCTATTCCTGAACAATCTGTGATAAGGACAGGTACTCGGGATATTGTAGTTGTAGCGCTTGGCAAAGGTAAATTTAAATCCGTTGAAGTAAAGCTTGGTGTCCTTGCCGATGGATATTACCAGGTTCTTGATGGTCTTCGTGAAAATGAAAATATAGTGACCTCCTCGCACTTCCTCATAGATTCAGAAAGCAATCTCAAATCCGCCCTCTCAATGCTTACACATCAACACGAAGATTTCCCCCCACAAGGAGCAAAGGACAACAAAAAACAAGTGATACAGGAGCATAAGGGTCATGATATGGAGCATGATGAGACATCTGGAAAATTCATTGACCCAGTTTGTGGTATGGAGGTTGAACCTGACGAGGAATTATCTTTCGCTTACAAGGGCAAAAAGTATTATTTCTGTATGAGGTCTGATATGGAAAAGTTCAAAGCAAATCCCGAAAAATATATCAAACGAAAATAAAGGTTTGAATTCAAATGCTTCAAAAAATAATTGAATGGTCGGTAAACAGTAAATTTATCATCATATTAACGGTCATCTTCGCAATAATCGGCGGTATTTATTCTATTCAAACGATACCAATAGATGCAATCCCTGATTTAAGTGATGTTCAGGTGATAATTTACACGCAATATCCGGGGCAATCACCGGAAATAGTTGAGCAACAGGTGACATATCCGCTTACAACTTCGCTGGTTTCTGTCCCAAAATCAAAGGTAGTGCGTGGTTATTCATTTTTTGGGTTCTCACTTGTTTATGTGATTTTTGAAGATGGAACAGACCTTTACTGGGCAAGAAGTCGCGTGCTTGAATATCTAAACTATGCGATAAATAAACTGCCAAAGGGTGTCGTTCCAGCGCTTGGTCCAGATGCAACTGGGGTTGGTTGGGTTTATATGTATGCTCTTGTATCGGATAAAAGGGATTTAAGCGAACTTCGTTCAATTCAGGATTGGTATTTAAGGTATGCTCTTACAAGTGTTGAAGGTGTGGCTGAAGTTGCAAGCGTTGGTGGCTATGTGAAAAGTTATAGAATCACGGTTGACCCAAATAATCTCCTCGCTTATAACATACCGCTTAGCCAAGTGGAGATGGCAATAAAAAGAAGCAACAATGATGTCGGTGGTGAAGTTATTGAAATGGGTGAAATGGAGTATATGATTCGCGGGCTTGGATACATAAAGACGATTGAAGACATAAAGAAAATTCCCGTCGGGGTAAGCAAATCTTCAAAGATGGTGAAAAGTATGCCGATTGGAGTTGAGGCAGAGATGTCTGGGATGAGTTCTGCGATGGCAAATATGGAAGCAGAGATATCAAAAGAACAGGGAATTGTCTCACAGAATAGAATTTTTGGCGATGGGACGCCAATTTTTCTTGGTGATATAGCAACGATTTCGGTTGAGCCAACTATGAGAAGAGGAATTGCGGAACTTAACGGTGAGGGTGAAGTAGTAGGTGGAATAATTGTGATGAGACATGGAGAAAATGCTTTAAAAGTTATTGAAGGGGTTAAAAGAAAGATTGAAGAGTTGAAGGCGGGATTACCAGAAGATGTTAAAATTATAACCGTTTATGACAGATCAGAGTTAATTAAAAGGTCAATCGCAACTTTGAGGGAAAAATTAATTGAAGAGTCAATTATTGTCGCGCTCGTATGTCTTTTGTTCTTGTTTCATTTTACGAGTGGGCTTGTTGCTATTTTCACATTACCGACAGCGATTTTAATTTCCTTTATCATAATGAAAATTCAAGGTATAAATGCAAACATAATGTCGCTTGGCGGAATTGCAGTAGCAATCGGGGCTATGGTTGATGCTGCGATAATTATGATTGAAAATGCGCACAAACATCTTGAACACGATTCCGGTAAAAAAGACCACTGGAAGATAATTCTTGAGGCATCAAAAGAGGTTGGTCCATCGCTTTTTTATTCTTTACTTGTCATCACTGTTTCCTTTCTACCTGTTTTTGCACTTGAAGCGCAGGAGGGGAGATTATTTAAACCTCTTGCTTACACGAAGACATATTCAATGGCTTCTGCTGCACTTCTTTCAATCACAATTGTTCCGATTTTGATGGGATATTTCATCAGGGGTAAAATACCACCCGAAGAGAAAAACCCAATCAACAGATTTTTGATGAAGATTTATCATCCAGTTTTAAATTTTACTTTAAGGTTTAAATGGCTTATTATAATGGCAACGATGTTGATTCTCGCTTTGACTTATATACCTTATTCAAAAATTGGCTCGGAATTCATGCCTTCACTATGGGAGGGTGATTTGCTTTATATGCCGACGACTTTACCCGGTATTTCAATCACTAAAGCGAGGGAAATTTTACAGCAGACGGATAAAATCATAAAACAATTTCCCGAGGTTCATCATGTCTTTGGTAAAATTGGAAGAGCCGAGACGGCAACCGACCCAGCTGGGCTTGACATGATTGAGACGACTATAATGTTGAAGCCAGAAGATGAATGGCGCCCCGGGATGACACCAGAAAAACTTATAAAAGAAATGGACAAAGCTCTTCAGATTCCCGGATTATCAAACGCTTGGACGATGCCAATAAAGACGAGAGTTGACATGCTTTCAACTGGAATTAGGACACCGGTGGGGATCAAAGTTGCTGGTCCTGATTTGAAAATGCTTGAAGAGATCGGGAAGGAAATTGAGGCGGTGATAAGGAAAGTTCCAGGAACTGTTTCTGCATATTCGGAAAGAATTCTCGGAGGGAATTATGTGGACTTTAAAATCAAAAGGGAAGAAGCCGGAAGATATGGTTTAACAGTTGGGGATGTTCAAGATGTTATAA
>JAPYWO010000074.1 GCA_028276305.1 Candidatus Thermokryptus sp. | reverse complement strand
CCATTGCCTTCGCCTCTCCATTTGCATATCTAATCAAACTTGTTTTCCCAAGCCCGTCAGCTCCAAAAATTAAAATCACATTTGACTCCGAACTTGAACTTTTAACTTTATCAAGTTTATCTATTATTCTTGAAAGCGCCTTATCCTTCCCAAATGGTTTTCTTACCTTGAAATTAATCTCCCATCGTTTTTCAGGAAATAAATTTATCAAAGATCGCATAACACTTGAAATGCTCTCAGGTCTTTTTGATGGGTCAGGATCAAGCATTGAGTTCAAAAGATTCTCAACTTCAACACCAAAGCCCGGAAGGTTAATTCTCTTTTTAGAAAGATGCCACTTTACAATTTCAATTGGTTCTTTAAACTCAAATGGTAAAGAACCGTTTAAAATTTGATATATCAAAATTCCAAGGGAATAGATGTCGGCTCTATGGTCGTAAACTTCGGCGTTTAAAACTTCGGGAGCCATATAAAACAATGTCCCAATCGGTGCTTCATTTGGGCTTATCTTCTCGTAAATAATGGCAAATCCAAGGTCGGTGATTTTAACTTGGTCAGTTCTTGAATTATAAATTATGTTTTCGAGTTTGAGGTCACGATGGACATAACCAGCCCTGTGTATGACATTTAAAGCATGGCAAATTTGATAAATTACTTCAAATTTCTTATTCGTATCAGCTGTTGATAAAAATTTCAATATGTTTGTGACATCGCAATATTCAAGCGCTATAAATTTTCTACCGTTTACATTTTCATCCTCGCAAAACTTCACCGTCCCGAAGTCAAGCGTTGAAATTATATTTGGATGCTCAAATTGTGAAGTGATTTTAAACTCATTGCTCAATTTCTCTTCGGCAAGTGGATTTCGCTTTGATATTTTAATCGCCACATCTTTATCAAGCAGGGTATCGTAAGCTTTAAAAACTTCCCCGACAGCTCCATCGCCAATTTTCTCCAGGATTTTATATCTTCTGTTGATAAGCAATTTTTGAAAATGTCTCTTTTTGTTTTTTAAATTAACAACGAAAAATCTATAACACAAGTTTTCAACAGATATGAAAATCCTTGTAATCAACCCAGGTTCAACCTCAACAAAGGTAGCAATTTTCGAGGACGAGGAACAAGTTGAATCAAAAACAATAAGACATTCACTGGAGGAACTTTCAAAATTTAAAACGCTTTGGGAACAATTTGATTTCAGGTTAAATATAGTGCTTGAATTTTTAAAAGAGAGAAATTTAAAGCCGTCGGACTTTTCAGCTGTTGCAGGAATAGGGGGACTTTTAAAACCCGTGAAAGGAGGAACATATAAAGTGAACGAGGAGATGTTAAATGATGCAAGGAATAATTTTCAAGGTGAACACCCATCAAATCTTGGTTGTGCGCTTGCATATGAGATAGCCAAACTTGGTGGAATTGATGCTTACATCGTTGACCCCGTCTCAGTTGACGAATTTGAACCATTAGCCAGATATTCGGGGCATCCACTTATTCAAAGACGCAGTTTATCACACGCTCTCAACATTCACGCAACGGCGCGAGTTGCTTGTCAAAAGATTGGGAAAAAGCTTGAGGATTCAAATTTCGTAATCGCTCACCTTGGCGGTGGCATTTCAGTTTGTCCAGTCAAAGCTGGAAAAATCATTGACGCAAACGATGCAAGCAGTGATGGACCATTTTCCCCAGAAAGAACCGGAGGTCTTCCGCTTCAACCTTTTATAACTTTGTGTTTTTCCGGTAAATTTACCGAAAGTGAAATAAGAAAAATGGTCATGGGGAAGGGTGGGCTTGTTGCTTATCTTGGAACAAATGACGCTGGAGAAGTTGAGAAAAGAATTGAAAACGGGGACATTTACGCAAAAGAGGTTTACGAGGCAATGGCATACCAAATCGCTAAAGAAATAGGGGCAATGGCAACGGTTTTGAAGGGAAATGTTGATGCGATAGTTTTAACCGGTGGTTTGGCAAATTCAAAAATGCTTGTTAACTGGATCAGTGAAAGAGTTTCATTTATCGCTCCGGTTATCGTAATCCCTGGGGAGGACGAAATGAGAGCCCTTGCGCTTGGGGTCTTGAGGGTTTTGCGCGGTGAGGAAAAAGCGAAGGAATATCCTGGCGATTAAAAAATTTGTTTTTTTAACACATCTTGGCTATATTTTAAGTGAAAAATTTGGGGCCGTAGCTCAGATGGGAGAGCGCCAGAATCGCACTCTGGAGGTCACGGGTTCAAATCCCGTCGGCTCCACTTTTTTGGAAACAAAATTCAATTTCAAGTGTTTTAATTTGTAGAAAAAAACTTGAAATTTTGTATTAAACTTTTTATCTTTAATCAGCAAAATAAAAAAATTTTCGGAGGTAAAATTAAAAATGCCTGTCATTAAAAAGCCAGAAGCTGATCTGCGATTGAGGTGGCGGAAATGGGTTGAGCTTGGGCTTGTGATTGCTTTGCTTGTGACGATAGTTGCGTTCAGATTCTTCCCTAAAGACATCGGGCGTGGGAAAAAAATTTTAACAGTTGAGCAGGAAGTGATCAAACCGGAGGAAATCCCGCAAACCAGACAGGAGAACAGACCACCGCCACCACCAAGACCACCAATCCCAATTGAAGCCCCAAGCGATGAAGCATTAAGCGATGTTAATATTGACATAAGCTCAGAGCTTGATGTAACAAAAGAAGTTGCTCCACCTCCTCCTAAGGAGGAACTTAAAAAGAAAGAAGAAGAAATTCCTTTTGAAGAGCAGTTCTTCGTCGTAGTTGAGGAAATGCCTGAGATAATCGGTGGTCTTGAATCAATTCAAAGAAATGTCGTGTATCCAGAAATAGCTATAAGAGCTGGGGTTGAAGGAACTGTTTATGTCATGGCATTCGTAGACGAAAATGGAAATGTAGTAAGAGCGGATGTGGTCAAGGGAATTGGTGCTGGGTGTGATGAGGCAGCTGTTGCTGCTGTAATGAAGGCAAAGTTTAAACCAGGAAAGCAACGCGGTAAACCCGTAAAAGTCCGCGTCATGATTCCGATCAGGTTCAAGTTGAAAAAATAATCCCGTTGATAAAAAATTTCCCGCAATTTCAAAAGGCACAGGGTTTCATAACTCTGTGCCTTTTTATTTAAAAATAATAGCTCAAAACAATGGAACTTTGGCTTGCATTTATCCTATTGTTTCTTTCCTCCTTTTTCTCCGCAAGTGAAATGGCATTTATAAGCGCAAATAAAATAAAACTTGAAATAAGGTCCAATTCCTCCCTTTTTGCAAGAATCGCATACGACTTCACAAAAAAACCGGAAAAATTCCTCATTACGATTTTAATAGGAAATAACTTCGTAAATATCGCACTTAGCTCAATTTTAACTTTCATCCTCAAGACAACTGTGAATATGAATGACTTCACGATTTTAATTTTGATTACTTTGCTTATCCTAATTTTTGGGGAGTCAATTCCAAAAAGCATTGGGCGGGAATCGGCTGACGCTTTTGTGTTATTTGCATCACTTCCTTTGAAGTTGTTTTATTTTATATTTTTACCGGCGATAAAAATTTTAGGATTTGCCTCGGAAAAGCTCTTAAAAATTTTCAAGATAAAATCAGAAACAATTGAAAATTTCTTCAGCAAGTCCGACTTTGAAATACTCATAAAGGAGACCGAACTCGGAAGAGACCTTAAAATTGATATACCTTTTTCAAGCGTCTTTAAACTTGAAAATATGACAGTTGAAGAAGCAATGCGCCCAAGGACTGAAATCGTAGCGGTTGAAAAAAATATGCCAATGAGAGAAATAATTGAAATATTCTCAAAGTCGGGACATTCACGACTTCCAGTTTATGATGGCGTGATTGATAACATCATTGGCATAATTTATGTGAAAGACATATTTAAAAACCCACGAAACATAGATGAAATCTTAACAGAGCCGTTTTTCGTCCCGGAGAAGAAGAGATGTATTGAACTTTTGAATGACTTCAAACAAAAAAACACGAGCATAGCAATTGTGGTTGATGAATTCGGCGGTGTTTCTGGCTTGATAACGCTTGAAGATGTGATTGAGGAGCTCGTCGGCGAAATAGAAGACGAATTTGATGTCAGCAGGAAATTAGTCCAAAAAGTTGATGCGAATACTTTTATATTAAACGGTTCTGCGGAGATTGACCATCTAAACGAGGAATTTAACCTTAACATTCCAAAAGGCGATTATGAAACCATCGCGGGATTTGTGATAAATAACATAGGAAGGATTCCAACCGCTGGTGAGGAATTTATAATCAACAATTTCAAGATTACAATTTTAAACGCTACGAGAACAAGGATTAACTCTTTAAAATTAACGCTACTGAGACACAATGAATAGGATATTACATGTTTTTTCAATCGGGATTTTTATCTTTGCGCTTTTAATCGCCACAAAAAATTTTAGTTGGAATACATCAAACAGAAACGAAGTCACAATCGTAAACCATCTTGCTATAACTCATCCACCCGACATCGTGTTTATTTGCGGGGAAAGGATACCTCTTGAAATACCTGATGTGAGGGAAAGGTTTGAGAGGGAATTTTACCTTGAATTTGACGAGAATCAACTTATACTTGACCTGAAGAGATGCGGTAAATATATGCCTTTTATTGAAAGCAAAATCAAGGAAAGGGGATTGCCAAGCGATTTAAAATTTTTAGCAATCGCTGAAAGTCGCTTGATAGAAAACGCATATTCAAGCAAAGGAGCAGCAGGATTGTGGCAGCTTATGCCTGAGACAGCAAGAAAATACGGCTTGCGAATTGACGACTATATAGACGAGCGACTTAACATCCAAAAATCAACCGATGCTGCTCTTTCCTACCTTCAAGACCTCTACAATAAATTTAACAGTTGGACATTGGCGCTTGCTGCTTATAACGCTGGGGAGGCAAGGATAAGCGATGCTTTACAATTTCAATGGGTTGACAACTATTTTGACCTTCATCTGAATAGGGAAACAGCAAGGTTTATTTTCAGAGTTGCTGCTATTAAAGAGTTGATATCAAATGCGAAAAGATATGGCTTCGTAATTGACACGACGAAACTTTTCAAACCCCCAGATGTAAAATATGTAAGCGTAAGAGGTCCAATTCAAAATCTCGCTGTGTGGGCAAAACTTCAAGGGACGAACTATAAAACGCTCAAATACTTAAACCCGTGGATTTTGAAGTCATCCCTTCCCGAAGGTGAATTTTTAATAGCCCTCCCATCAAATGCCCAACCTCAACAACTTGATCTATCTCAATACAAATACAAAAGCTCAAGGGTTGTCTTCCAAAATGGCGAAATTATCGTTGTGCCTGAAAAAACAATAAATCACAGGGTGAAAAAAGGCGAAACACTTGAAACCATCGCAAAAAAATATAACACGACGGTTGAAGATATAATTGAGCTAAATAAGCTTGAAGGGAAAAACATCAAAGTCGGACAAATTTTAAAAATCCCGGTTTATTAAAAATTCCCGAACCTATACATATGCTCAACCTTTATACACTTATTCATTACGACCTTCAACCCCGCCTTTCTCGCTTTTTCCGCTGCTGATTCATTTATAACGCCAAGTTGCATCCACACAACTTTTGCCCTCTTTTCAATCGCTTGATCAACTATCTCGTCAACGAATTCCGGTCTTCTAAAAATATCAACGATTTCTATATCTTCAGGGATGCTGATCAAATCAGGATATGCCTTTAAACCAAGGACAGTATCAATGTTTGGATTAACCGGGATGATTTTATATCCTTGATTGAGAAGATATTCAGCAACGATATAGCTATCTCTATCCGGTTTATTTGAGATGCCGACAATAGCTATTGTTTTGTAAGAGGTTAAAATTTCCTTGATTTCGTCTTCCATTTATGCCCCATTTTATTTTTTAACTTACCTTTGCAAGGTCTACGCTATTTGAATATCTCTTTACAAGTTCCTCCCTTAAACAAAAATGTTCTGGTTTCATCAAGTCCGGGTCTTCTTTTATGATCTCAAACGCCTCTTTCCGGGCGATTTCAAGTATCTTCTGATCGGTTGCGATATTTGCGAATTTGAATTTCATAAAACCGCTTTGCCTTGTCCCGAAAAATTCACCGGGTCCACGCAGTTCAAGGTCCTTTTCAGCAATTTTAAAACCATCAAGCGTTGAAGCGATTATTTTAACTCTTTCAATTGCTTTACTTTCCTCAAAATCAAAAAGCGTTTCGCTTTTTAATAAACTTGACTTAACAACCAAAAAACAATATGATTGCTTTTCGCCTCTCCCTATTCTCCCGCGCAATTGATGAAGTTGAGAAAGCCCAAATCTTTCAGCGTTTTCTATCACCATTATAGTCGCATTTGGAACATCAATTCCAACCTCTATCACCGTCGTTGCAACGAGAATCTGGATTTTTCCATCTCTGAAATCACTCATTATTTCCCCTCTTTCCGTCCCGGGCATTTTACCGTGAATTAAACCGACTTTAAACTCAGGGAACACCTCATTTTTAAGGTAGATATAATTTTTTATCGC
>JAPYWO010000073.1 GCA_028276305.1 Candidatus Thermokryptus sp. | reverse complement strand
GACATCTAAACAAAATCTCCCACTATCTTACAAATTAACCTTATTATCAAGGTCTAATAGAAATTCCAAAGGCAGTGTAATATGGACTTCCAGGAAACTCACCCTCAGTAATGGGAAAGATAGCCCCAATCTCAGGCGTTAACCTAAATTTACTTCCAAATGAATATCCAACTGCCAACTTTGCGAGCCCAGCAACACCAGAGAATTCATCCCTTGAGTTTAATGAAGGTATTAGTATTAAAACAGCTCCGACAGAAGCATAAAATCTATCCGTCCCAACAATTAAAGCCGGTTGAAGTGTTAAATATGAAAGTCCTAAAACACCAGAGACATAAGGAGGTTTTTCTGTAAATTGATATTTCGCATCCACATAAACTCCAGCAAGACCACCTTCTCCTTTCCTGGGTAGCCACCCATAAATCCGAAAGCCAATATCTGTATTAGAGCCAACCCCGACTCTCATGCCACCGAATAACTCATTTGGACCGAAATCCTCAAATCTCGCAATTGCTACTCCGCCATTAAATTCTAACTTGCCCCTCTCAAGAACCTTAGGAGATTGAAGCTGAGAAACTGTAAAGCAACCTGCGAAAAGAATACAAAGAAATAATACTATCGCTCTCATATCTTTTTAGCTTTTTTTAATCCCATTTCTCATATTCAACTGTGCACCATGCCTCATCATCAACATAAAGTTTATGAGCTGATTTCAACCTCGGCAATTTTCTTAATTTAATTTTATCATACGCTTCAATTCTGAAAAAGGAAGACCTGAACCAATTAACATTTGGTAGACCGATTTTCAATTTTTTATTTATCAAATAATGCTGATAGTTTTCGTTCCATTGGTTTTCATCTTCTGGGTAATATGAAAAGTCACGCAGTATATCAGTTATAACCATTCCAGTTGAAAGTATAAACTTTTGTATGTGGTACCATTTCTCAAGGTTTGCTTCAATGTGTGTCAAGCCAAAATATCCAACTGATCGTCTTTTCTTTAACGCTTGCATGCATCTGTAAATAAAAATTATAAAGCCCTGCAATGTCTCAACTGGATCGGTTAAAAAGGTATCATACTTATTCATTTCCCTTCGTGGGAAAGAGTCAAGGACATCGTGAGTTATAGTTGAGATGTTAAGGTTATATTTCCTGCTCACATCGTTAATGAAATCGGTTAATCGTTTATCAATTTCAAGAACTGTGATCTTTTCTGCAACGCCGAGTAATCCAATCGCTATGCTTACAAGGTCGTCATCACCAAGTATAAAGATTGACTTCCCTTCAACATCTCCTCTTTCATACATAAAAATTGCTCTCCTTACGGCATCCTCTGCGCTAATGAAACCTTGGTCAAATTCAATTGAAGGTAACGGTCTACTTTTTACTATTTCTTTGTATGTTTCAAAAATTTTTAAATACTCACCTTTTATTTGGATTCCGCCACGGCAATTTTCACATCTCGGATCGGGAAATACTTTTAGTGGTGCTTGCCCATTAAGGTAAAAAAACTCGCCATCTCTTTTGATTAAGTTTTTCTTCAGCAATTTGTTTAAAGTTTGATACAACTCCTTAAGGGTTCCATCTTGGCGATTGACAATCTCCCAAAAAGTTTTTGGTCCGGTAGAAAGGACACGCAACACCTGTCTTTCTATTCTTTCATCAGCCATATTTTCCGCCTTTGAATTTTTTAATAAATTTACAATTAGTGATGTTAATTTGCAAAGGGGATGAAGATGGGAAATATTAGTTCCCGCTTTTTTGAACTATATTTATTCCAACTTTTTTGAGAAATTCATATGGCAAAGTCCCGCCAATGAAGATAAAGACATAATCGTTCGGTAATTCTATCTCCCCCTCAGGAGTTGTCAAGATAACCGATTTGTCTTTGATTTCCTTGACATTTGACTTAAAAACAACATTAATTTTCCCCTCGTCAATATATCTTTTTATCCTTTCTCTATTTCTTGGCTTTATTGATTTAAAAGCATCGCCACGATAAGATAGCGTTATCCGATTATTTCTTTGATTAGCCAAAGCCATGGCGGACTCAACAGCGCTATCCCCACCACCGACAACAAGGATATCGCAATCGTTATAATTCTCTGCTTCAATTAATTTATAAGAAACCTTTCCAAGTTCTTCACCTGGAACCCCGAGCTTTTTCGGTGAGCCCCTCCTTCCAAGAGCAAGGACAACATTGCTACTATTGTAAACATCGCCGTCTTCAGTTAAAACGCTAAAAAAATCATCTGAAACTTTTATATCAACAACCTTTTTGCCAGTTTTAACATTTATGCTGAAATTCTTTGCTATTTCAAGCCATAGATTATAGAGTGTTTCTTTTGGAACTTCATAAAATTTAAGTTTCCCATACAAAGGCAATTCAACTGGAAATGTCATAACAATTTTTTGTCTCGGGTAATGTAAAATCGTCCCTCCAATGCTTTCCTCTTGCTCAAGGGTCACATATTTAAGTTTATACCCCATCGCCGTAAGAGAAGCAGTAAGACCAGCAGGACCAGCTCCAACGATTATAACATCATATTCATTCTGATTTTTGGCTTTGGGTCTATTTTTTGCAATATATTCAATACATTTTTTTGCTTGCTCAACAGCATTTCTAATCAACCCAACTCCTCCAAGCTCACCAACTATAAAAATACCAGGGATGTTAGTTTGATAATTTTCATCCAATTCTGGAACCTCAACGACTTTGGTCGGGCTTCCCAAGACAAGCTCAATTGCGCCAACCGGACACGCTTGAGCACATAAACCATGACCAACACATTTATAACCATTGATTATCGTCGCTTTACCTTCAACAACTTCAAGAACATCACCTTCTGGACATGCTTTTACACAGCTTCCACATCCAATGCAAAGTGTCTCATTTATCTTTGGGTGAAGACCATAAGCTTCAACTAATCCTTCAGCTTTTGCCTCTTCAAGTTTTTCTTTGGCTTTCCTTTCCTTTTTCTTGAACTTCACATAATAAGGGACAAATATCAAAAGCACTAAAAAGAAAGTTATAATTGCAGTTGCCAATGTTTCCATTTTAAGAAGGTAAATTTGTTACAATCTATATCCGAATTCAGAGAAAATGCCAAGCCGTTTGAAATTTTGTTCCCAACCTCTCTCAACATCAACGATAAAAAACAACCTTCGCCCAAAGTTGAAAATTAACCCAGCACGTGCAACTGTGTTTGTGAAAACCTCCCCTGACGAAGTTTTGTAATCATAAGAGTTAAAGCTTACATTTGCATTTATTTCCCCGTTCAAGAGAGATTTATCAAAGGAAATCTCCTTTCCGAAAATCGTGCCAAATCTTGATTTTGCCAATGAAACCCCAGTCCTAACGCCTAAACCAAACGAGAAAATATCATCAAAATTGAGATATGCCGAAGTAAACTGATCTCTCTGTTTTTCCCCTTCAATAAATTTTATCGTTGTGGTCAAATTTAAATTTGCATCAAACGGCAGATAAATAAATACTCTGCCACGAATATCCTTTCTCAATCTTTTATCAAAAAGTGTATCTGGGAAATCTTTCATCGTCTCAAATAGATACACACTCCTATATTCATTGAAATCAATTCCCAACCTTAACCAAGTTGTTGTAGTGAAAACAATTGATGTGAAAAGATTTCTCAATTTCAATTTTCTTATTTTACTGCCATTTTGAACATCGTTAAGATCAAATTGCACTGATTGATGAAAATCGGCAAAATTTAGAATTCTAAAAAAGTTTTGAACTGAAAGGAACTCCTCGTCAAGCTTTTTATTTTTTAAAATTTTAGAATAAGATAAAGCCAAATTACCTGTTAAAAATGAACCCCTAAAACCTCTCACAACGAAAAATGAAAATTTCGGATCAGATAAAGAAATCGAATTGTTCCATCTTGACGGTTGAGTTCCCCCAATAAAACCGATAGTTATACTTCTGCTTTTCATTAAAAACTGTATTCCATCAGTCCAACCGGTTCCGTAACCTGTATAAGGGAAAACCCTCCCAAGTGAAATTGAAAAATTTGAAAATTGATACTCCAACGATAGCTGATAAACCGATAACATTCTTTTCCTGTCTATCAAGTCACCATTCCTTGAAATGCTATAATCAAATTTTGAATAAACAACGAATTTAAAACCATCAATAAAAAACTTATCAGCATTGACCACAATTATAGCGCCTGGTCTATGATAATAAAGGTTTTGTGAGGTAAATAAAGAAAAATTTTGGATGCTGATTCTTCCATTCATTTTAATAGATGGCTCACGATTTTGGGTAAATTGGGGTAAATCAGGTTCAGGGGGTTTCCTAAAGTTAACAGTATCAATACCTTTAACGACAACCATTTCACTTCTTCGTTCGGTTGTAGAGGTAGTTTTTTTAATTTTCCTCACATACGCTTGACTTCCAATTTTTATATCTTTAATCTTATCTAGTGAGGACCTCGCCACTGAATTTTTATCCGAAACACTATGAACAATCATTGTATCTATTTTCGCATCGCTAATCATTACAAAAACTGTATCACCAATCTCTACACCATTCTTGCTCCCAAAATCAAAATAAACCTCACCAACCGTTATAAAAACAACTTTCCCATTTATCTTTAGAAATTCTTCCTTATCTTGGGAAGCAAGGTTAAATTTACAAATGACTGTAATTAAAAGAATAACCTTAAACGCCTCTATGACACGATAGACAAGCTTGACTTTCATATCTATATCCTCCGACATTTCTATGTTTTCTATCTGTTGATGCTTGACTGTGGCAATATGTTATGCATGAAAAATTTTTGTAGTTGTTTGGATCAATATGGCAATCATTACAACTATTCCATTTCCCACGATGTTCTCCGGAATATATTCTAAAGAAATTTCTATCATGGTCAAAATTTGAAGCAGGTCTCCATCCTGAACTTGTATGACAAGTTGCACAAGTTGTAGGAAAACCGGCAGTTAAGTGATTTGGGTTTTTTGCATTCTCATATTGTATCCTGTGGCACGGATAACAATCAGTTGGAATAAGAACATCAAATTTCCAATCAATGTGGCACTTATCGCAACTTATAATTTGATGCGCCCCTGTTAAAGGAAACCCAGTTCTATTATGAAAGGCTCTCTCACCTGTCCAAGAAATCGCCTTTATCGTATGACAATCACCGCAATTTTTACTAAAATTCAAAACAATATGATCAGGTCTTTTAGCTTCATTGTAATTCTTTTCGTGGCATGATACACATTCAACTGGGATTGAAACAACTTGAAAAATTCCCCCTTTCAAATGGCAACTCTCGCATTTCAACGAAGCATGGACACCAGAAAGCGGGAATCTCGTGTTGTTATGCTTTCTAACCACATCATAAAGCTTCCATGTCTTGAATGAATGACAATCCTGGCATCTGTTCCCAAGTTCACCTGCATGAAAGTCAAAATGACAAGAGGAACAACTTTTACCAACGGATGAAAAAATTAAATTACCTTTATTATCTTTCTTATGGCAATCAGTGCATTTTACCTTTGCATGAGAGTCAACCAGCCGAAAACCCGTGGTTGAATGGTCAAAATCAATTTTTTCTTTTATTGGCTTCCAGCCAGAAGTTGAATGACAGTTGGAACATTGAATATTTATTTGACCATGGGGCGACTGCGATAAGGCGACATTTATAAGAAATAATGTTAAAATAAACTTATTCATATGACGCAAGCTTTTGTTATACACTTTTATGGCATGAATAACAAGCTTGATTATCATAGATATAACCCGGAACATTCCTATGCTCGGTATCTAACTTCGTTTTATTATTGTGGCAATTTGTTGTACAAGAGTAACTTTGAAATGAATTCGGTGCGGAAAGATGACAATCAACGCAAAGTCGCCATCTCCCCTTTGAATAGCTATGCTTTCCAGAGTAAATTCTGAAGTATTGGACATCGTGATTAAAACTTGACGGCTTCCATCCATTTGTTGTATGGCACATTTCACAGTTATAAGGATAACCAACTGTATGAACAGGGATGAGAGCATTTGTATAGTTTGATTGATGACAAGAATAACAATCAGTCGGCGTCCCACTATAACCACTCTTATGACAACTTGAACATTGAACAACACTGTGTCTACCCGTTAACGCAAATCCAGTCCTGCTGTGATCAAATGTCGCAGGTCTCCAACCATCAGTCGTATGACATTGCTCGCAATTGGTCGGAAACCCCAACTGCCTGTGATCAGGATTAGTCGCAGACGCATAATTGCTCTGATGACAAGAATAACAATCGGTCGGCGTCCCAGAAAATACACCTTTATGGCAGAAAGAACAATCAAGAATTAAATGCTTCCCTGTTAATTTGAAATTAGTTGTGTTATGATCAAATTTTGACGGTTTCCAAGCGAGAGTGGTATGACATATTTGGCACTCGTGACTAAATCCAGCTTCAGTATGATTTGGTTTTACAGCTGAAACAAAATTGTTTTGATGGCAAGTAAAACAATCTGAAGGTGTCCCGTAAAAAACCCCCT
>JAPYWO010000072.1 GCA_028276305.1 Candidatus Thermokryptus sp. | reverse complement strand
TATGGTCATCGGATGAAGAATGCGGTATCAATCTAACTACATTAGCGACTATCATCGTTGGTCCTTGACCGGCTCTTGCCCTTTCAACCGCTCTTTTAACAGTTTGAAAACTTTGCAAAAAATCCGTTCCATCAATTTCGTATACTTCAAGCCCGAAAAACCCTTCTCCAATTTTAGCCACAGAAGCTCCAGCAGTTTGCTCATAAATTGGCACTGAAATCGCATATCTGTTATTCTGTATCACAAATATAACGGGAAGTTTATCCTTGCTCGCCCAATTCAATGCCTCGTGAAATTCCCCCTCGCTCGTTGAACCATCTCCACCAGACACATAAACAACCTCGTCAGTTCCATCTCTGACACAACCCATTGCGGTCCCAACAGCTTGAAGATATTGAGTCCCGGTCGGACTTGACTGAGTTATAATCCTTAACTCCTTTTTCCCAAAATGAGCTGGCATCTGTCTCCCACCTGTTGCTGGACAATCAGCCCTTCCAAAAACGCTATAAAAAAGTTCCTCAAGCGTAACACCAAGCTGATAAACAAACGCCCAATCTCTGTAATACGGATAAGCCCAATCATATCCCGGACGCAAATTCATTGCGCTCGCAACCTGAATCGCTTCATGACCCGAAACACCTATGTGGAAAAAGACCTTACCCTGTTTCAAAAGCGTCATCGCCTTTTCATCTATTTGCCTCGCCACATACATTGACTTCAAAGATTGAATCATAAGCTCCGGCTTTAACCCAACCTCAACCCCAGCTTCAATGGAGTTCTCCAAACCGACCTGTTTGGTCAAATTTTTGCTCATGGCAAACTTTTACTTTTGTTTTTCCTTATTTTAAAAAATTTAATCCTTCTTTCAAAGAATTCACCTCATCCCAAAATTCAATCCCAAACACATCTTCAAAAACCGCTATCAACTTTTTCTTAACTTCTTCAAGACAAACATCAAAACCAAGGATTTTTTTCATTGATGTCATCTCAACATCCTTTAACCCGCAAGGAAAAATAAAATCAAAATATCTCAAATCCGTGTTAACATTAAGTGCGAAACCATGCATGGTCACCCAATGGCTAACTTTAATACCAATTGATGCTATTTTCTGTTCCCCCACCCAAACCCCAGTGAGTCCATCCCTTCTGTGGGCTTCTATGCCGTAATCTTTTAGCGCCCAAATTATAACCTCTTCAAGAGAACGAAGATAAGAGTGTATGTCCAAACCAATTTCATCAAGTTTAAAAATTGGGTAGCAAACGATTTGCCCCGGACCGTGATATGTGATCTTCCCACCTCTGTCAATTTTAAAAATTTTCGCCCCAACCTGCGAGAGAAAACTTTTGTTAACCTTTAAATCACCCTCATCACCAGCTTTCCCGATCGTATAAACATGACTATGCTCTGCAAAAATTAAAACATCGTCAATTTTCCCATCAACCCTTAGCCCATGAAATAAAGCTTGTAATCTCCAAACCTCCTCAAACTCCGAAACCCCAAGTATATCTATTAAAATTGCCTTCACTTCACCTCAAAATTTTCTTTTCTCTTTCCCAAAAATTAGCAAAAACTAATTTCTTTAAAAAATCACCAAACTCTATGTCAAACCAACTTGACTTTTAAATATCTTTGTGCTATCTTTTTAATGTAAGTAGCATTCACAAAAACAAAAAGAAAGGAGACCTGCCATGAAGAAAGTCATTTTTATCCTTTTCATTCTTGCATTCATCACCACAACTGCCTACCCTTGCTTTGACACCTATCTTTTTCTAAGGAAGGGTTCAATGGTTTATCCGTTCAGGTCGCTTGTCTTTGAGCTAAACGGGGAATATTCAATCAACAGGTTGGGTTCACCGCAAGAGGATTCATTTCTATCTATGGGAAGTGTTTATTATGGGTTGACACGAAATCTCTCGCTTCAATTCACGATTGGTTCAGACGAAAAAGCAAGGAATGAATTCAAAGTTGACTACTACGGAATTCGTGGAGTTTACAACCTTTATTCAAGTTTAACAAATAGCTACACGCTTGATTTAATCTTTGAGCACAGGGGAAAATTAAACGAGAAAGCAAACGAACTTGAAGTGTCACTTCCAAACATCTTTCATATCTCAAATTTCACCTATGTAATTCACCCAACCGCAAGTTATGGGCTTGAAAGTAAGGATTTCACTCTTGGAGCTCACGCTGGGGTTTTTCGCACGATAAACGAGGTTGGTGTAGTTGGCATTGGCGCTGAATATGCCAGCGTTCACAGCAGTAGCTACGCAGGTCAAAGATTAACAAAGAGCGAGTACTCAATGAGCATTTTCCTTGGCGCTAAAATGGGCGATAGGTTTTATCTTCAAAATGAAATAGCAAAAGGTTTAGCTAACTCCCGCGATATCGGCTTTGCTATAACAGCAAAGGTTATACTGTGAAAACATCTAGGGCGTGCTTTCGCACGCCCCTTCCCTCTTGACACTTTCACTTTTATTTTTTAACTTCCCTGTGGCTTTACAAACTCAAATTTCGGAGGGAGAAATGAACAGAATAGTTTTAGCGGGGATGCTTTTAGCATTGTTAAGTTTAATTATTGGGTTATTGGGTAAGATAATCGGACACAATATAATTTTTGCAAACGCGACTTGGCACAACTTCGCTCAGACCTGTCTTTTGTTTGCTGTAGCTTATGGAATTGGAAGGTTGGCAGGGGAAAAGAAGTAAATTTTACCTTAAAAATTTTCGCATTCGCCTCACACTTTTTTCAAACGGGGATACTTTTTGCTCATACGAATATTTGGAAGATTTAATGAAAATTGAATATCTTTTAATTGAACTCAACAAAGATTAAGGATACTCAATGCCATCTGTTGCATCAAAGTTTAAAAAAGTTATAGAAAGAAACACTTTCTATTTCCAAAACTATGAGTTTGAACAAGAAAATGAGGCGTATGTTCATTCTATGCTACAGGAGATTTTGAATCTAAAAGATGAAATTGACAAAAATGGATTGAACAGAGAAATTTTTGTGAGGTTATTAAGAGAGAAAGAAAACGGTCTTGATGTCCTTTTGACTATAACAGGCTTTTCTCAAGAAAACCTCCTCCGCCTTTTAACATTCATAAGAGTAAATGATGATAAAGAGTTGGCAAGAATTACTAACAAAAACTTATGGTTTAAAGATGGTAATAAAGAAGAGTGGAAGATATCTCAGATAAAGAAAATTCTAAAGGAAAACGAGAACTTTGCAGAAGGTGTTGTCAACCTATTTTTTGATGGAGCAACAATTCCTATTCTCAGGAAAGTAATTCCCCTTTTTGAATTTAAAAAGCTTGACATAAGAAAGTTAAAATTTGAATTACCTTCGCTAATTGATACGCTCATTAGATATAAAATCAAAGGTTCGTATTCAGCTAGCGCAAAGAACAACCCTGAAGTTGTTTTGAAGAAATTATTAAATGAATTTGGTTTAGAGTACGCATCGGGTAAATTAAAAAATATCCCCCGAAATCTTGATTTTATAATTCCAGATAAAAAGAACCCTAAAATTATAATTGAATGTTCATATGAAACAACTACAAGTTCAGGGATGGGTGATAAGGCAAAAACAGAGATAGAGGTTGGAAAAGCCATAAAGAAATTTTACAAAAACGCAAAATTCATAGGATTTATTGATGGAATAGGATGGTTTGTGAGGAAAAGCGATTTAAGAAAAATGGTCAGTGCTTTTGATGATGTTTTCACATTCCATGAAGATGAGATCAAAAGATTTGATAAATTTCTTAGAAAACTAATTCCCGCTTCAACATGAAAGAGTTAATAAATAAAGTTATACTTGGAGATGCCTTGGAAGTTATGAAAAACATTCCCGATAATTCATTTGATATGGTCTTTGCTGATCCACCATTTAATTTAGGCAAAAAATATAGCGAATATAAGGATAAGAAAGATACAAGTGAGTATCTTCAATGGTGTAAGTTATGGTTAAAGGAACTGGTCCGAATAACAAAACCATCCGGTTCAATTTTCGTTCATAATATACCGAGATGGCTTACATACTTTGCCAGCTATCTTAATGAAATAGCACATTTCAGACATTGGATTGCCTGGGATGCTATGGGAGCACCTCTTGGTAAGACACTATTACCTAATCATTATGGAATTTTATGGTATACGAAACAACCAAAAGGGTTTAAATTCTACGATATAAGAATAGCTCATCCAAGATGTAGAAAATGCGATATTGTTCTTCAGGATTATGGCGGTAAAAAAGATAAAATGCATCCTTTCGGTCCTCTTGCTTCTGATGTTTGGACAGATATTCATAGGATAAGGCACAAAAAAAGAAGAAATGAACACCCTTGTCAACTACCTGTCCCCCTTCTTGAGAGGTTGATACTCATGACTACCGATGAGGGGGATATTGTATTTGATCCGTTTTCCGGAACAGGAACCACAGCTGTTGCAGCGAAAAGGTTAGGAAGAAAATTTATAGTCGTAGATATTGATCCTAAATATGTCAAAATAACTGAGGCAAATCTTTCAGTGGCAAGCGAGACGAAAATTAACGACTGTTATGTGAGCATATATCTTGGCAAAATTTTGACAATCAGGGACAGGGATTGGGTTAAGTTAAAGTCATATTTTTCAATCCATGCACATGATATTGAGACCAAGAGCATAAAATTAAAACAGAGTATGGAAATTTTACCATTGTTTGAATTTTAATAAATTTTAATTGAACTCAACAAAAACAAAAATTCAACCTACTATGAAAATCGCTGTCTGCGTTAACCGAGTACCCGACACTGAAACAAAGGTAAAAATCGGTCAAGATGGAAAAACTATTGACAAATCAGGTGTAAACTTCATCTTAAATCCTTACGATGAATTTGCTGTTGAAGAAGCCCTTAAAACGAAGGAGAAGTTCGGCGGTGAAGTTATCGTCATATCCCTCGGGGGCAGTGAAAATGTTGAGGTCATAAGAAAGGCATTAGCAATGGGTGCGGACAGAGGAATACTTTTAAAGGATGACTCACAAAGAGATACTTTTTCAATCGCTAAAGCATTAGCTGAGGTTTTAAAAGAACTTTCACCGGACATCATATTTTTCGGAAAGCAATCAATTGATTACGATGATCAAGCGATGCCAAGTTTAGTTGCCGAACTTCTTGGTCTCCCGTCAATAACTGTCGTCGTCAAGCTTGAAATCAATTCGGACGGAACAGTGATAGCCGAACGCGAAATTGAGGGAGGAAGGGAAAAAGTTCGCGGTAAACTCCCAATTGTAATTGGAGCACAAAGAGGATTGAACGAACCGAGATATCCCTCTTTGAAGGGGATAATGGCAGCGAAGAACAAACCAGTTGAAGAAAGAGAAGCGCCCAAATTTGATAATAAGACAGAAGTAATTGAGATGCTTTTACCTCCGCCGAAGAAACCCGGTAGAATAATCGGCACCGATGCAAGCGCTGTTCCTGAACTTGTTAGATTGTTAAGAGAGGAAGCCAAGGTGATTTAAAATAGTTGCAAAATAATTTGATAATACTTATTTTAAAACAAATTCAAAGAGATGTCAAATGGCAAAAAGAGTTTTAACATTTGCAGAGCAAAGGGAAGGGAAATTTAAAAAATCAGCTTTTGAAGCTGTAAGGACAGGGAGAAAAATTGCAGACGAAATTAAAGCGGAATTTTTAACCCTTGTGATAGGCAATGAAAACGCAGTGAAGATAGCACCTGAGCTCGGTGGATATGGAGCTGAAAAGGTGATCGTCGTGCAAGACGATCGCCTCGGTTCTTACTCACTTACTGCATACTCAAAAGTTATAGCTGAGGTCGTTGATAAGTATGATGTTGGATATATCTTTATGTCTGCAACAGCAATGGGCAAAGAGCTTGCACCGAGAGTTGCAGGTAAAATTGACGCTGGGTTTGCTCTTGATTGCACCGACTTAAAAGTTGAAAATGGCGAGGTGATTGCAACAAGACCTGTATACGCGGGTAAAGCTTTCATCAGGGTTAAGGTGAACTCCGAGAGAAAAATTTACACATTAAGACCGAATGTCTTTTCTGCTGGAGAAAGTGATGGGAAGCCAGCGGAAGTTGAGAAGTTTGAAGTTAATTTAACAGATGATGATTTTTCAGTTGTAGCCTTTGAGACGGTTGCTTCAACGAAGGGAAAACTTGATGTGACGGAGGCGGATATAGTTGTCTCGGGTGGGCGAGGTTTGAAAGCACCGGAGAATTTCAAGATGATTGAAGAACTTGCGGAAATACTTGGTGGAGCAGTTGGGGCATCAAGAGCGGTTGTTGACGCTGGATGGCGTCCGCATGACGAACAAGTTGGACAAACAGGTAAAACTGTATCTCCAAAACTTTATATCGCAATTGGAATATCGGGGGCAATTCAGCACCTTGCGGGGATGTCTTCTTCAAAAGTGATAGTTGCTATCAACAAAGATAAAGACGCCCCAATTTTCCAGGTTGCGGACTATGGTATCGCAGGGGACTTGTTTGAAGTTGTTCCAGCTTTGATTGAAGAATTAAAAAAAGTTTTAGGGAAGCAATAACTTTAAA
>JAPYWO010000071.1 GCA_028276305.1 Candidatus Thermokryptus sp. | reverse complement strand
GAAGACGGGTGCTCCCATTGGGATGTTAAGTTCTTTCGCCTTTTTTGACCTTGCTACAATAACTGCGTCGTTTCTTGAAAGGACGACTACTGGCTTATCTTTCAGGGCTGGTTTGAAGAGCAGTTCGCAAGAGACATAGAAATTATCGCAGTCAATGAGGGCGAAAAGTTTCATCTTGTTTTGTGGATTATGTATGTGACGATGCCCCATATTTGGAAGTCGTCTGTTTCTTTTACTTTTATCTCTTTGAAGTTTGGGTTTTCTGGGACAAGGTAGATTTCGCCGTTTGATTTGAATTTAAGTCGTTTAAGTGTGAATTCGCCGTTTAGGACGCACAGGGCTATGTCTCCGTCTTTTGGGTCAAGCGATCTGTCAACGACGATTATGTCTCCGTTTTTTATGCCTACGCCATCCATTGAGTTTCCAGAAACACGGATTAAAAATGTTGAATTTGGGCGTTTTATGAGTATGTCGGCAAGGTTTATCTTCTCCTCTTGAAGGTCGCCAGTTGGTGAGGGGTAGCCAGCTTTTACATAAGACAAGACGAAAGTTAAATCGGGTAGGGAGTCGGGGTTTAGGATTTCAATTTTCATTTTTTACCATTTTTTATTTTAGAGTTTTCTTATCACTGCGATTACTTTTCCGATGATTGAGAAATTTTCGGGGTTTTTTATAGTGATTGGTTCATATTCTGGGTTTTCGGGTTGAAGGATTATTTTGTCACCTTTGATTTTAAGTTTTTTTATCGTTGTTTCGTTTTCAATTAGAGCAGCGATTATGTCACCGTTTTGTGCTGTTTGTTGTCTTCTTACGAGGACGAGGTCACCGTCAAGGATTGCGGCGTTTTTCATTGAGTCGCCTCTTACACGAAGAAGGAAGCAAATCCCGGGTTTAAGTAGTGATTGGTCAATTGTCAAGTATGTTTCAATGTTTTCAACTGCGAGGATTGGTTTGCCTGCGGTTATGTTTCCAAGGAGTGGGACTTCTACGCCTTGGTTGATTAGTTTTATGCCTCTACTTATGCCTTTTTCCCTTTTTATCAGGTTTTTCTGTTCAAGTTTTTTGAGGTAGTGTTCGGCTGTTCTTGTGTATTTTGATTTTAGAAATTTTGCAATTTCACGGATTGATGGGGGGTATCCGTTTTTTGAGGTGAAGTTTTTTATGAAGGAGAGGATTTGGGCTTCTTTTTCTGTTAGTTCTGTCATGGGGTTTTGGGTTTTGTTTTTTAGACATTTGTCTAATGAAATATAATGTTTTAATTTTTGAAAGTCAAGGGGGTAGGGGAGGGGTTAAAGTGAGATTTCTTTATTTTTAGGCGTAAGGGTTGGTGGTTATTTGAGTTTGGTTTTTAAGATTTGTGTCCGGTGGGAGACCTTTAAAATTGGAATGTTTTTCCGAGAACCCAGTGAAAAAGTTAACACTGCAAAATCGCAAAAACTTATTGTATTTCAATCAAAAAGCCCGACTCTGACACAAACTATGACAACTTGTCAGGGAGGTTCTCGGAAAAATTGGGGGGTAAAGTTAACACTTTGGGACTTGACTTTTGGGGAAAAAGTTATTATATTTTAGTGTGTGAATTTGGTTTTGTTAAAGTTTTACTTCTGTCTTGTGTGAATTGAACCTGTGAGGGATTGAAACGAAAACTTTTTTCTTCTGTTTTTTGCTCTTCAAAAACGTGTGAATTGAACCTGTGAGGGATTGAAACTTTATTAAATCGCTTGTTGCTTCTATATCGTTTAAAGTGTGAATTGAACCTGTGAGGGATTGAAACCTTTGCTTGTATTTTGTTTCTTCATCTCTATCACGAGTGTGAATTGAACCTGTGAGGGATTGAAACGAAAAGTAATTGATAATGACCAGGCGATAGTAAATATGTGTGAATTGAACCTGTGAGGGATTGAAACCAAAATGTTCAAAATCACAATTGCGACTACAACAATAGTGTGAATTGAACCTGTGAGGGATTGAAACAGTTTCCCTTCGTATATTCAAACCAGTCAGACCACTCGTGTGAATTGAACCTGTGAGGGATTGAAACAACACTTATCAAGCAAACGATCCTTTTCATCTTGATCGTGTGAATTGAACCTGTGAGGGATTGAAACGATTTACTTCTTTATCAGGTTTCACTGAGAGAATGATGGTGTGAATTGAACCTGTGAGGGATTGAAACGCGTCATCAGGTCTTGGATAACCCCCTACATCTTCGTGTGAATTGAACCTGTGAGGGATTGAAACAACATCGCCTCGCTCCCATTCGCTTTATAGAAGGCATGTGTGAATTGAACCTGTGAGGGATTGAAACTCTGTTAATCTCAATTTGTCGTTTCCTGTTGCTTCAGGTGTGAATTGAACCTGTGAGGGATTGAAACTGTTGTTTTTTTTCAATGGTCACTTGCAAGCGCTTGGTGTGAATTGAACCTGTGAGGGATTGAAACTCTGTCTTCGGAGAAACACAAACCCAATCCAAATTCTGTGTGAATTGAACCGGTGAGGGATTGAAACAGGAATGGATTATCGTAAAAATTGCTTTTAATCCATGTGTGAATTGAACCTATGAGGGATTGAAACATTTTTATGCCCAGCTTTTGATAAAACTTGATTAATTGTGTGAATTGAACCTGTGAGGGATTGAAACGGGTCCCAAATTTTAAGAGAGCCTATACCTAAATCTTTGGTGTGAATTGAACCTGTGAGGGATTGAAACAGATAAAATTCACGAAACATATTTTATCCCTCCTTTTGTGTGAATTGAACCTGTGAGGGATTGAAACCTTAAACTGCCCCAATCTTCAACTCTATCAAATCCGGTGTGAATTGAACCTGTGAGGGATTGAAACCCTGAAATATTTAATATATTAAATACTTGTGAGGGAGTGTGAATTGAACCTGTGAGGGATTGAAACAATGCATTTTGAAGCTTTTTTATTTCACCACTACTAGTGTGAATTGAACCTGTGAGGGATTGAAACGCTTGTGCGTTGCAAAAAATTATTTGCAAACCGCCTGGTGTGAATTGAACCTGTGAGGGATTGAAACAATAAATCGGCACTTAAACTAACAACCACCTTGTCCGGTGTGAATTGAACCTGTGAGGGATTGAAACGGTATTGTTAGAATAGGGACTTTGGGAAATCAAAGTGTGAATTGAACCTGTGAGGGATTGAAACGAAAAAACCCAAAAAATCAATTAGAAGGGGGATTACAGTGTGAATTGAACCTGTGAGGGATTGAAACAAACCATATTAGGTCAATCCAAAGCTCCCAATTGAAGGTGTGAATTGAACCTGTGAGGGATTGAAACATATACTCGCCGTAATTTTCTCGCAACTTATCTACGCATGAATTGAACCTGTGAGGGATTGAAACGGAGATTGACTACCATGGTTTTACCTCCAATTTTTGGGTGTGAATTGAACCTGTGAGGGATTGAAACGTTATTTAGAATGTAAAGTCATCGTCAATTGTTTCGTGTGAATTGAACCTGTGAGGGATTGAAACATATAGGATTTTTTCGCTTTCACAACTGTAATAGAAGTGTGAATTGAACCTGTGAGGGATTGAAACTTGGACGAAACTACACCATAAGCCCTTTTCAAAGCGTGTGTGAATTGAACCTGTGAGGGATTGAAACATTATTGTCTTATCAGGCAAGCCCGAAATATCTTCTGGGTGTGAATTGAACCTGTGAGGGATTGAAACTATTTAACATAAAACCGTATAACCCTGCTTGCACCCGTGTGAATTGAACCTGTGAGGGATTGAAACATTACAAACAAAATGCTAGCACTTGGTATATCAATCTGTGTGAATTGAACCTGTGAGGGATTGGGGGATTGGTTTTAGGTTAGAAAGCGATTAACGGCATCCCTCAGTTTTGTTCTCTCCCGCAAGGGGAGATAAAAGAATATCCCCTCACCCTGACCCTCTCCAGCGGGGTGGAGAGGGGACTTGTAAAAGTAAAGTTAGGGATCGGGGGATTTTAAAACTTGCGTAAGGGTGTTGAAGGGATTATATTTATTTATGGAGGGTCATTGAAAATAAAATTTTTGAAAAACTATGCCACTTGGCTTTGGCTTCTATTCATTTGCAGACCTTTACTATGACGATGTAATGTATCCTCATTTTGTCAAGTATATTTTGGGCTGGCTTGATGGGACACGAAAGGAGCGGTTGCAACTTGCTGAATATGTTGGCTTGATACCACGAATTATAAGGCGTGAATATGGCAAAATTAAGCCAGACCATCCTATTGCAAAAGGAAATGGTCAGTTGGGAATTGAAAGGGTGAGCGAGATATTGCACAAAGAATTTGGTATTGATGTTGGTTTTGGATTTCCACCGATGTATAAGCGAGTTGTTGGACGGGCACATCCAGAATGGTTTGCTTTGTTTATTGACATAGTGAATAAAAGATGGGAGATTGCCAAAGAACTTGGTGGTAAATACCATCTTCCACCGCACGGGGATATGGCTGACGACAAGATAAGGGAACTTGTAGCACAGAGAAAGCAGGAACTTGGAGTTGAGACGATTGTAGTTCCAGTTGAAGAGGTGCTCTATAACAATGCAAAGTTTTTGAAACTATCGGAAAAGGCGAAAGAGTATTTTGAAAAAAGAATGAAAGAGTTGTGGGGATAGTATGTCGTTTTACTATCGCTTTGGTGTTACGGGCAAAAGGGAGTTAGGGTTTTAGAGGGTTGGATTAGGTTTTTTGGGGGAGTGGGGTAGGATTAGAGCACAGCAACTAAAAAAATTCAAAAATGTGTGAAAAGGTAAAGGATTTTTCATTTGGGTGGAGTTTTTGAGTTGTTAATTATGTAAGCGGGGCAAGCGGGCGATGAGTTATCGTCATAGTCAGCGAGTTATTGAATTTTTTTGAGTCCGCTTGCCCGCGCTGAGTTATTGTTTGGCGGGGGCGGTGGGTGGGAAGGGTTTTTTAAATAAAAAAATTCCCGCCGTGAGGCGGGTTGTTGAAGGGGGTTAAAACTTGAAAACAAGGTAACGATTCACAGCGATAAGTTTTGCGGTGCCGTTAAGTTCTGCTTGTTTTTTCTTGTTTTTCAGTTCTTCTTCAAGTTTTTTTATCTCCTCCGGATATTCAAAAACTTTCCGTTGAGCAATTGAAACTTTAACAGTAAAATCGTTTATTTCAAACTCTCCTTCCTTCTCATTTCTCAGCAAATACTCCTGCGCGTAAAACAAAGCCCAGTCCTTTATGATCTCCTCTTCTTTCTGTAGTTCTTGAATTTTCCGCCTAATTTCACACAAGCGAATAAATGCTTGTTCAAGAAATTCCGCATTTTCATAAGGATTAATCGGTTTTTGCATTGCTATTGACATAGTCGTTCCTCCGTTTTTTGGTTTTAAAAATTTGCCCCGGGTGGACCGGGGCTTGTTTGTTTATAAACTTGATTTTTGAATAAACAGCGTAAGCGCAAGCTTGATTATATCATTTGTGCTGAATTTGATTGAGACTTCTGACTCAATCAAACTTGAAATTTTAACCGCGGCTCTCAAGGCGTTTAAAAGCAAGTTTTCCGCTTCGTCTTGGTTTTCCGTCTCTTTGTTTGATACATTCAAAAACTTAACAATAAAACCGGAATCGCTTGCAAGGAATTCAACTTCGTCTTTCGCTTCAATTTGTGGTTTTTCTTGAAGGAAGCGACTGAAATTATACCAGCGATCGTTGACCTTGATACCTTTGTCATTGACCGCTTGAACTGTCCCGGCGACTACTTCTGTTTTTGCCTTTACTCCGTTGTTGATTCGTTTAATCATTTTTGATCTCCTGTTTGTTTTTAAAATTTTGTTTCAATTTCAAGTGTGAATTTCTCAATGTTTTGTTTTCCAAGTCCCCGGGATTGCTCCCGGGGTTTTTGGTTTATGTGAAAAATTCAAGTGCTTTCTTGCGGATGGAACTTAAAATTTTGCTGTATGTTTTTGATGATATTTTTTTAAGTTTGCAAATTTCACGGACTGTGAAACCTTCAAGGACCATGTTCAGGATTTCCCTTTCTGTATCCGTTAAGGTTTCAAAAAATTCGGAAAGTTCAATCTCTATTTGAGGGTTTATTGTTGTTGTGTCTTTTATTATTTCAATGATTGTGCATTCGTCCGCGTCCGCTGGGGTTGTTTGAAGTGAGAGGGTTGGGCGGTTCAAGGCGTCAAGGGTTCTTCTTCCGTTTCTTTTTGCATTCAATTTAAAGGCGCTTCCCTGTGCGGTCAATCGGATGTAATTGACAGCAAGCGAAAAGTTTAAATTCTGGCGGATGATCTCAAATAAAACTTCTTGGACCGCGTCTTCATCTCTGATTAACTTCATCGCTAAATTTCTCAACTGGGTTATTTCTTTTGCTGTCATTTTCTCATCTCCGTTTTTTGATTTTGAAAAAGCCGGACCGCGCGGGGCGGTCCGCGTTGTTTAACTTTCCCTCAAGAATTCATCCCAACATTTTTTGCACACATAGACAGGGGACATAAAAGAGCCGGCGTTTTTCATATTTTCAAGCGTTTCAAGTTTTCCGCATCCATCGCAGGCAATAAAGCCGGGGGTTGAAAGTTGATTTAACTTTCTTGCTACATCAAACAGGGATTCAAAAAG
>JAPYWO010000080.1 GCA_028276305.1 Candidatus Thermokryptus sp. | reverse complement strand
TTTCTCGCGACCTCATTAGTCAACTTTGTCATCTTATGAAACGCTTCCTCAGTTAAATTCATCCCAGCGAGTGGGTCATCGCGATGCGCATCAAATCCAGCTGAAATAATTATAAACTCCGGCTGAAATTTTTCAAGCGCTGGCACAATTTCCTCGCCGAAAACTTTTAGATAATCTTCATCATCTGAACCAGCTGGCATGGGGAAGTTCAAGGTGAAGCCATAACCTTTCCCCGTTCCCTTTTCATCGCTTGAACCAGTTCCTGGATAAAATGGATATTGATGCAAACTGATGTAAAAAACAGTCGGGTCATCATAAAAAATTTCTTGAGTCCCGTTGCCATGATGCACATCCCAATCAATTATTGCCACTTTCCCAACTTTAAAAACTTCCTGGGCATATCTTGCTGCAATTGCTACATTGTTAAATAAACAAAAACCCATAACCTTGTCACTTTCGGCGTGATGTCCGGGCGGTCTTACAGCGCAAAAAACCTTGTCAAAACCCGCACCAAAAATTTTATCAACCCCATCAATAACCCCAGAAACAGCAAGCAAAGCAACATCAAACGAATCTTTACTTACATAAGTATCTCCAAAATCAAGCAATCTAATCCCCGCAAGAATACTGCTTTTGACAAACTCAAAGTGCCTTGGCGAATGAACCTTCAAAATCCACTTTTTAACATCCTTTCTTGATTCCGGCGAAAACCAGTTTATCATATCTTTAATGTCCGACTTCCTTAAATGTTCAACTATTGCAATTAACCTCTCTTTTCTTTCTGGATGACCCGAGCCGGTATCGTGCTTTAAATAATCTTCGTGGTAAATTAAGCCAACTTTTTTCATTGCAGAAACTCCCTTATTGTGAATGAAATCGCAAGTAAAAAATTCAAACCATGACTTATGAAACAAAGGACACAATTAACTTTTAGAACCCTGATCAACACATAAATCAAATAAACTCCAAAGCCAGCGACAAACCAAGCGATTAGGATAAATGCAACTCTAATATAACTATTTGGGTCTGAAATAACAAGAACGAACGAAACCACATAGTAGAAAATTCCATAGATAAAATTTGGCAACCCGAGTAAGTGCGCATATCTTGTGTAAATAATTTTTTGACAGGTGTGCTCGGAGAGCTTGCAAATATCGGGTATGGGAAATTTCCGAGGGTTTGTAAAACCGAGATAGACAAGTGTGAAGTAAAGTGAAATATAAAACCCGACTGCTATCAATAAAAGTATGAATATCTCAATCAACATAAAAAAGCCGACCGAGAGGTCGGCGTTAAATCAAGCTGGTTTTTGAACACGACCAAGTTTCAAGCAGGTCGTGCAAACTTTTATCCTTTTGACCTCGCCGTCAATTACAGCTCTGACTTTTTGCAGATTTGGCAACCATCTCCTTTTTGAAAGATTATGAGCGTGGCTTATCCTATGTCCTGTAATTGGTTTTTTACCACAAATTGCGCAAATGTTCGCCATCGCATTTTTTTGCTATTTTTTTAAAAAATTTTGAGGCGACGCTGGGATTCGAACCCAGGAATAGCGGTTTTGCAGACCGCCCCCTTAGCCACTTGGGTACGTCGCCTTTTTCCGTTATAAATATAAAAACTGCATCACAAAAATCAAAATTGTATTTGTAAATGCTTCAACTTAAATTTTCACAAAAAACCCGTTCAATGCCCTTTGAAATTTTCATAGCAAAAAGATATATAAAATCAACCCGATTCACAGGGTTTATCTCGTTTATAACTTTGATCGCAATAATTGGGATAATGCTCGGAACATCATCTCTCATCATAGCGCTATCAATCTCAAACGGCTTTGAAAAAGAGCTGAAAGAAAAAGTCATTGGCTTCACCTCGCACATCCAAATATCAAAATTTGATGTCAGGTATTTTCAAAAAGACGATTGGATGAGCTTTGAAAAACTGAAAAAAATTCCAAATGTTAAATCGGTTTCACCATTTGCAGGAAGAGAAGCGATGATAAGATCAAATTATGCGATAGAGGGCGTCTATTTGAAGGGGATACTTCCAGAATACGATTTTTCAATAATTAAAAGAAGCATAATTGACGGAAAATATGATTTTGACGAAAGCGATGGAAATGCAAAAATCATAATAGGCAAAAAACTCGCAAATAAAATTGGTGTTGAACTCGGGGATAAAGTCGTAATTTTAGCTATTGACCCAAACAATCCATATTCCTTGACACCAAAAATTGAACAATTTAAAGTCGCTGGAATTTACGAAACAGGAATGGCTGAGTATGACGATATATTCGTTTATGTTCGGCTTGAGCACGCACAATATCTGCTTGATCTTGGAAATAAAGTAAGTGGTTTTGATGTTATGCTTGAAAATGTTGATTTGATTGATCAAACTGCCATTTTAATTCAGGATGTTCTTGGCTACCCATACTACGCAAGGACGATGTATCAAATGTATAGAAACCTTTTCGCATGGCTTGAGCTACAAAAAAAGCCAGTTCCAATCGTTCTCGGTTTGATAATAATTGTCGCTGTGTTCAATATAATTGGAACGCTCTTGATGATGGTTATTGAAAAGACGAAAGAAATTGGCATATTGAAATCAATGGGCGCTGATTCAAAAAGCATAATGAAAATTTTCATCTACCAGGGCATGTTCATCGGTATAATTGGCACATTTCTGGGGAATATCCTTGCTTACATACTTTGTTCAATTCAATTAAATTACAAACCACTTTCCCTCCCCGAAGACATCTATTTTATGAATTCGGTGCCGATTTTACTTGAGCCGTGGAATTTTGCCGTTGTCTCAATAGCAACCCTAACTCTATGCTTTTTTGCAAGTTTAATCCCGTCAATGATTGCCTCACGAATTCAACCAGTTGAAGCAATAAGATTCGCCTGATTAAAACTTGAAACTTTTAAACAAAGTCATTAATTTTGAATAAACAAAACGGCTGATTTTCTCCATTGGTGCAGATTCTAAAAATAATCTGGAATCATGAACTTTTAAGGGTTGCTTTTTTAATTTTGCTTGTTTTATTCATCGCTTCACTTTCAATTTATCTTGTTGAAAGTTCCCAAAATCATCAATTTTCAAGCATTTTTGACGGATTGTGGTGGGCAATCGTCACAATCACAACGGTTGGCTATGGCGATAAAATTCCAGAGACAACACTTGGCAAAATCATCGGCTTTTTAGTCATGTTCACAGGTGTAACCCTTGTTTCAATGTTCACTGCAACTGTTTCCTCAATCCTCGTTGCGAAAAAGATAAAAGAAAGAGAAGGTCTTGAAAAAGTGGAAATGACAGATCACATAATAATTTGCGGTTGGAACAAAGATACGGAAAGGTTGATAAAAGCCCTGAACCAACTCGGTGAGAAAAGAAACATAAAAATAGTTCTTCTTAACAATCTTCCAGCCGAGAGGATTGAAACTCTCGTGAACACATATAAAAACATAGAGATAAAATTCGTCCGAGGCGACTTCACTCAGGAATCAATACTTGAAAGAGCTAATGTCAAACAAGCGAGGATAGTTATAATTCTACCTGATGAGACGCTCTCACCCGTTCCTTCTGATGAAAAAACATTGATTGCTACGCTAAATGTCAAATCAATTAACCCAACTGTAAAAGTTTACGCCCACATAATTGATCGTGAAAACACAAACAATTTGAAAAAGGCAAACGCCGACGAAATAATCGTGACAAATGAATATCTCCCATCCATCATAGCCAATCAGTTGATCTACCCGGGTGTAATTCAGGTTTTATCCTCGCTTTTGAGTGAGAGTTCAACCATGAAGATACTTCGCCTCAAAATACCGGAGAAATTCATCGGCAGGACATTTTTAGACCTTTTCAACTACTTCAAAATTGAAAAAAATTATCTCCTCCTTGGTTTCATAGTTGAGGAGGAAACCATAACTCTTGAAAATATACTTTCGCACGACTACACTGAAATTGATGCTTTTATTGAAAGAAAGTTAAAAGAAGCTGGTTTAAATGTTAAATCACCGCAAGTGAGATTGAACTTAAATCCGTCGCTCAACTATGTCATAAACGAAAAGGACGAGGCAATTGTAATTGGAAATATAGCACAATGATTATGGAGATATCGGATGAAGTCCTGAAGAAAATACCGATTTTCAGCGGAATTAAAGAAGAACATCTTGAGAATCTCAAAAGGATAATTCAGATTCGGGAATTTCCGGAAAATGCTGTTGTTATACGCGAGGGAGAAAAAGGAGAGGAAATTTACATATTGTTAAATGGCGAGGTGGAGGTTTCAAAGTCGCTGGTTTTGAATTTGCCCGGATTGGAACAAAAAGAGAAATCTTTGACGAAGCTTTCTGCAGATGGTTTTCCATTTTTCGGAGAAATGGTTTTATTTGACGATAAAGCTGAAAGGACAGCAACTGTTATAACGACGACCCAATGTTTATTTGCTGTTTTGAAAAAGTCCGATATATTGAATCTTGCTGAAACAAACTCTGAGATAGGATACCCTTTATTTAAAAACATAGCAAGCGTCCTTGCGCTTCGGCTTAAAAAAGCAAACAACGACATTTTAAAATTGACGACAGCGCTGAGTTTAATTCTGTCAAGATAGAGACAAAATTTAAAAACAAAATTAATTGCGTAGATGGAGGAGTTAGCAAAGGCATATAACCCACACGAGGTTGAAGACAAATGGTATGAGTATTGGTTAAATAATGGTTACTTTTATGCGAAGGTTAACCCAGAGAAAAAACCATATACAATAGTCATGCCCCCGCCAAATATAACCGGGATGTTAACCCTTGGACATGTTTTAAATAACACGATTCAAGACATTTACATCCGTTGGAAGAGGATGCAAGGTTATGAAGCATGTTGGATTCCGGGGACTGACCACGCTGGAATAGCAACACAAAATGTGGTTGAAAAAGCACTCGCAAAAGAGGGTCTACGCAGAGAGGACCTCGGAAGAGAGAAATTCCTTGAGAGGGTTTGGAAATGGAAAGAAGAATACGGGAACACGATAATAAAACAACTTAAAAAGCTCGGTGTCTCTTGCGACTGGAAAAGGGAAAGATTCACAATGGATGAAGGTCTTTCAAATGCCGTTAAAGAGGTGTTCATCAGGTTATATGAAAAAGGGCTGATTTATCGTGGTAAATACATCGTCAATTGGTGTCCCAGATGTCACACAGCACTTGCCGATGACGAAGTTGAACACAAAGAACAAAATGGAAAACTTTGGTATATAAAGTACCCGATTGAAAATTCAAACGAATTTATCACAGTTGCAACAACTAGACCTGAAACGATGCTTGGTGATACCGCTGTCGCTGTAAATCCAAAAGATGAAAGATATAAACATTTGATCGGTAAATTTGCAATCCTTCCACTTGTCGGTAGAAGATTGCCCATTATTTCGGATGAAATTGTTGATATGGAATTTGGCACTGGCGCCGTTAAAGTCACCCCAGCCCATGACCCCAACGATTATCTTCTGGCAACCAAGCACAATCTTGAATTTGTAATCATAATGGATACATACGCAAAAATCAACGAAAATGCCCCGGAAAAATACAGAGGACTTGACAGGTTTGAAGCAAGGAAAGAAGTTGTTAAAGATCTTGAAGCCAATGGTTATCTTCTCAAAGTTGAGGACTATAGCCACGCCGTGGGTAGATGTTATAGATGCGACACCGTGATAGAGCCGTATTTGTCCGATCAATGGTTTGTAAAGATGAAACCTCTTGCTGAAAAAGCACTTCAAGTCGTCCTTGATGGGAAAATAAAATTTTATCCCGAAAGATGGGTCAAAGTTTATGAACACTGGATGAGGAATGTCCGCGACTGGTGCATCTCAAGGCAAATATGGTGGGGTCATAGGATACCGGTTTATTACTGCGATGAATGCGGTGAAATCATGGTTGAAAGGGAGGAACCGAAAGTTTGCAAAAAGTGCGCAAGTACGAAAATTCACCAAGATGAAGATGTCCTTGACACTTGGTTTAGTTCTTGGCTATGGCCATTTTCAACGCTTGACTGGCCAAAAGATAACCCCGACTTAAGGTATTTTTACCCGACCGATTTACTTGTTACAGGTCCGGATATAATTTTTTTCTGGGTCGCTCGTATGATAATGGCTGGGCTTGAATTTATGGGTGAAATTCCATTTAAAGAAGTTTATTTCACAAGCATAATCAGGGATGAGTTTGGCAGAAAGATGTCAAAATCGCTTGGAAATTCACCCGACCCTCTTGATGTGATAAAAGAATATGGAGCAGATGCCCTCAGGTTCACAATTGTATACCTTGCACCTCTTGGTCAAGATATACTTTTCTCCACGAAGAAATGTGAAATTGGGAGAAACTTCGCTAACAAAA
>JAPYWO010000070.1 GCA_028276305.1 Candidatus Thermokryptus sp. | reverse complement strand
TTGAAGAAAGGAATGGGGAAAGGGATAAAAGGGTTGTGATTTTGATGAATTTTCTTCTGTTGATTTGACCCATTTTGAAAAATAAATTTTGTTTTCCCTCACCAAAGGGAAAAACTTGGATGGTGTGGAAAAAGTTCCAGGGGTGAGGGATTTTTTGAATTTCCCCGTTTTATTTTTAGTCCTTTAAGACGAAATTAACATTGAAGAGGGATACAAAGTTTTTGGGTAGTTGGTAATACAAGGAGGTTGTACGGGTGTAAATTTCCATCCTATATTGATAAAGGCATTGTGAAAACTTAAAAAAGTGAGAATTGGAAATGTCTTAAAGTTTTAACGCATTTTTAGCTTAACTTGTTTTTATTTGCAAATTTTTACAGAAAGATGGGGGAAGTCAAGGTTGGGGTGGGATTATTTAAAGGGCAAAGTAATTTTTCAAGGATGTTGAGGAGGGGGAAGGTGCGGGATTTTTCGTTTTAGGTTTTAGGTTTTTAAGTCCTGATTTTGCAATGGGGTTTTGGTCGGGATTATTCCTACGTTATCTTTCAAAATTTTTCACCTTGAGGTGTTAACCATGAAACATATTCCATCGGAACTAGTTTTGTGTTTGACATTTTCAATCTTTTTAAAGTTTTCTCAATTTCAGAATTGCAAAGCCATTCCTCTATAAATTCTTTTTGTTTCAGCTTTTCGGGCAACAGAGATTGAAATAAAGTTAGCGACGAAGAGGGGGTAAATAAATCAGTCACAACATCAAGATAATCGTTGAGGTTTGTGCTTAATTTTGTGAAATCAATAATTTTATTAGAGAACAAACCAACATCATCAACTATCGGATGATCAATTCCATTAGCTTTACTTATCACACGGTTGCAGAATTCCCCGGCAAGTGTAATATAATAAAAGCCATGGTTCATACGGACTACAGGGACAGCCCCAGTAAAGATACCGGGAGAATACTTGAGCAATTCAGATATCTGATTTCGTATAAATTTCTCAAATAGTGATAAATTTACATCTTTACCTGTAAGATATTCATACACCCTATTAAGAATCAGGATATCTGTAGAAGGTGTTCCGATATCAGAGTATATTATATCCAACGCATCATCAATATATGGATGTGGTTCTACAACTACTCTATCAATATCTAAATTGATCACGCGCCAACATTTCCCTGCGAATCTAATGACAGATCCGGGAGCAATTCTCAAAAAATTAATTGAGGGGATGGAGCCTATTTCCTTATTTCCATGGGTAACGATAATCTCTTGAAGTTGCATTGGGAAGTTGCTATATATTAGTCTATAGTCAATAAGGGAATAGAGTTTTTCATCTGCGCCGAATTTATATTTGAACCCATGTGGTTTAGTAAAACCGGCTTCAGAGGTGTGTGTTAAAATTTCTTCAATTACATCTTCAGTAAGATGAGGGTGGTTTATAGATATTGAGGCGATATCTTTGACTTTTATATAATTACCTTTGTTAGCAGTTATAATTGAAAATATCTGTTGGACCATTGCGCCGTAAAGTTTCTTGGGGCTGGTTTTTTCAATGATACCCTCTTTAGCCAGATCAATGATGGCATAGAAAATTAGAGCTTCCAAAACTGGTTTCCGTGATTCTGATGGAACCAAGCAGATGGCATTGCTTTTGTTACTTCTTCTATTGCCTCTACCTATTCTTTGAAGGAAGGAGCTTACGCTTGTTGGCGTCCCATATAAAATAACGCCATCAATGTCACCTATATCAATTCCAAATTCCAATGTACTAGTTGCGATGCATATGCCTACTTTGGATTTATTGAATTCTCTTTCTGTTTCTTCTCTTAATTTAGTTGAAAGGGATGAATAGTGTGTAAAGATGTGATGTGCAATCTGTTCGTTTTGTGAAAGTAGAGCGCTTAATCTATCGCACTGTTTTCTGGAGTTTGCAAAGATTAGTAATTTAACTGGATCGTCTTGCATTATCTTTTTGATTAATTCAACGATTTCTCTTTCTGACTTAGTCCAAAATATCTTTGATTCTATTACTCTTTCAGATGGGATTGTCACAATTTCAAAGTCCATGCTATTGCCAAATAGGAAATAAATAATGTTTTCACAGGAGGAGATAGTAGCTGAAAGGCAAGCTATTTGAAGCGGGGGGTGTATAATTTGCTTATTTAATCTGGAAATTAAAAGAGAGGTTTGGAGACCTCGTTGTGTATTATATAAGAGATGGACTTCATCAAGAACAATTCCTCTTATATATCGGATTGATTTATTTCCACGGCAGAGGATAACATCAAGTGATTCTGGGGTAGTTATCAGAAAATGTAGATCTTTGGATTTATAAGTTTCATCTTTATCGCCATGCCTTATTGCTGTTTTTATATGTAACTTTGAGAGAATTGGTTCAATTCTGTAATATATGTCGTTAGCCAAGGCTTTTGTGGGGGTGATGTATAGCCATGTCAAGCAATTGTTTGACAAGGCGTAATTTAGGTAGCGGCTTATTAGGGGGGCAAGAGCAGCTTCTGTTTTGCCTACGCCTGTATTAGCGGAAATTATAACATTTTTACCCTTTAGCAATAGAGGGATGCTTTTCTCTTGCACAGGTTTAAGGTTTGGAAATTCTCCAAAAAAAGCTTTAAAAACCTCCGGAAGCATAAAGTATGGGGATTAATTTACCCTTAAATAACTATCTAACTCTTTAACGATATTTTTAATGGTTTGCCTCACTCTATCTCCGACAGGTATTCTTGAGGAATTTATACATATTTTGCGTATTTTCTCTTTAATTTTTTCATTTATGTTCCATGAATAAGCGATTTCGTGGATTTTGATTATTTTTTCGGACAATTCAAGGAGTTCATTTGTTGATAAAGGGCTCATTTGAAATTTCTCTAACCTATCAAAGGTTGAGTAGTCAAAATCCCAGATATTTTTCTCTTGGAGTAGTTTTTTGCATTTTTCTACGAAGTTTGGTGTAACAGCGAAAAAAGCTAAACCGGGAAAGCGTTCACCGGAGAAAAACTGGGAAAGGTTCCAAAAAGCATCTTGTTGATATTTTATATTCCGCAGGTTATAAATAACATCCTCAAATTCATCAACTAATATTACTAAACCTTTGTATCCCGCTGCTTCTGCCAAAGTATTGAGGTCGTAGAGTGCGTCCCAGCTTTGTTCATAACCTTTTATTTGGAAGTTGAATATCCCTTCCCTTGGATCATAGAATTTCCACTCGGGTCTTGGGTCCAGGAAGTAATTTCTTAAATTGGCGATGAATTTATAATAAAGGGATTTTCTTTGACTATAGTAATTATAGGGGTTAAATAGCCAATCTTCTATAGCATCATCAATGCCGGGTGGATTTTTATGGTTGTTGTCGTATGAAAATTTCCAGGCTCTTACGGCGATAAACATTGATGGGGAGCGAAGGAAATTTGAGTAGTTCCATTTTCCTCCGTTTGAAATTTTAAACATCAACTTTTCAGCTTTTTCTGATGAAAGTTTTAGTTTATTTTTAGGGTTAAAAAGAGCGTCAAATAAATAGCGAACGCTTTTTTGATTTATACCGGGAACTTGGATATTTCTACACACTTGACCGAAAATTTGGTCCATTCTATTAAATCGGGCGTTGGATTTAGAATCTAAAGTTATTAAGCTAGCGACATAACCCAAGTTTAAAGCTTCTTCTTTAATAAATTTCAGCAGATGTGTTTTTCCGCATCCATAATCCGCTTTAATTAGAAGTGCTTTGGGACCGCCTTTATGTAAAATTTGCCTAAGTCTATTTATTTCCTCAATGCGACCTACAGTTAAGAGGGAAACCTTTCCGTCGGGTGGGATTCCTTCGCGCAGTGATTCAATGATCTTTTCAGCATCAAGCTGATTCATAAATTACTCCATTAATATCTTATTCCTCACGAAGGCGTTCTATGACATCTTTATATATCTTTTCTGTGGGAAATTTCTTTTCTTCCATTTGGGAATCATATTTTTGAATCAATGCGGTAACCATTACCCTCCAGAATTTAACGGTGCCATATTTTGGATGCTTTTTATAAAGTTCTTCAATGAACTTATCTGTTTCACTTTCATCTGAAATTTTATTTTTCGCTTCGGGGTAAGCTTCAATATAGATATTACGAATTTTCCTTGCGGCTTTTTGGTAGTCCTTTAATTCGGTAACTACAGCATCCAAATTCCAAATTACATCAAGGGCGTCGGGTGGTTTATCTTCTGGTTTTCCTATTCTACTGGCTAGTGCTCCATAAATGACAATACCATGTTTAGGATCGTTATAGAAATCAGGGGTTGTTGCGTAAATCATAAAAATACCGGGGATAGTTTGTATGTTATTTATCAATGAAAGCAAATTATTGTGGGCATCTCTTAGGGCGGATTTTCGCATAATTGAATAACTTTGTTCCGCCTCGTCAAAAAGGATGACCAAGCCCTTGTACCCGGCAAGTTTAACAAATTGAGCTAGGGATTGAAGCATAAGTTTTGCGTTTTGCCTTGATACCATTTTGTTAACACCGAACCTCTTCCTAAATGTACTTATTGTTCCCTCACCTGCAAACCATTGAAGAATTTCTTCTCTAACTTGTTCAACCACAGCTTTATTTGGTGAATCTGGTAGATAAGTTTGCCAGTAATGTTGAATCATTTTTTTGAAATCAATATCAATACCTTTGTTTGCCATGAGTTTTTCTACCGCTTTAGAGTACTGTTCGTATGTTATTTCACTTTCGGGCTCTATTTTTGAACCACCGAGCGCATACAGTGATTCTTCTATTAATGTTCCTATTGGGGCTACATCGCTGAATTGGGATTTTTGATAATATGTTGGTGTTGAAATGTTCCTAACGATACTATAAAACACCTGTTCAAATTTATTTAGAGGAGCTGAATCAACAGTTAATTCTACATTTGACACTGCGCAATTTTCTTGAAAGGCGATGTCGCGTATAAGGCGGAACAAATGGGTCTTTCCACCACCCCAAGAGCCACTAATAAAACGCATCTTGCCTATTTCATCAATACTTGAAAGATGATATTTCTTTATACCTTCAATAAGTTTTTCATTTCCGACGGAATACTTTTCAACACCTATTTGAGGTGGTATGCCTTTACGAAGCGATTCTATTATTTGTATTTCTAATTTCATCTTGATATTTAATTTTCTTTTTTGATGCTTATAAAACCAACATAACCATGAGATTCAAAGCCATGGAGCAATATACCCGATCTATCATCCTTTGTATGTCCTAACTCTATTTTATATCCTAGATCTGATGGTATTCCCTCTTTTATTAATTTAGATAAATCCACAACGAATTCATCGGTTCTAAAGTTTTTCTGGGTCTTTCCAAGGCGACTTGTTATTTTTCGTATCGGTATAGGGTCTCCAATTTGTTTTTTTTCTTTCTCAATTATCTTGCAATAATTAGAATAAAGTTTTTTCAAAAATTGATTTGGATTAAAAGTTCGTCCAAATATTCTTTTTATTTCTTCTTTGATCGCTGGAATGACTATTGAAATGTCAAACGGTAAAACGAAGAGTTTTCCCTCTCTTGTGTATGCTTTTGCCTTGAATTTTTTTCATCTATTTCTAATGTTATGAATTGATCGCAAAATGTATATTTAGGATGAACTGAAGTTTGATCAATTTTAATTCCCTCTTGTTGGCATGCTTCTTGGATTAAGATGGGGTAGTCCCTTGCAATTTTTTGACATTCATCGTTTGCAATTTTAAATATCTTATCTAAAAACTCTGAAAAAATTGGATTGGAAATGGAAATCCTTTTAAAAATTTGATCCATTGAATCACGCAAATCTAAGATTTTAGCAAATTGAGCTTTTTTAAGGGCGAGGACGAGCTGATCAAGGGCTTGATAATCCTCTTCAGCTAGCTTAAATTCAGATCTCAAATTATTTAATCGCTCTTCATACTTACTCCGCAGTTCCAAAAGGTATTCCAGTATTTTTTTCCCGTTTTTCAATTCACCCAAAATGTTTTCAATTTCGTTTAAATTACTTGTCATATTAAAGCCCATATTTTTTAATTTCACGAGTAAAATTAAAAAAATACGAAGATTTTGTCAAGGTGCAATTATGCCATTGGTTTTTATATCGTTTTCGTTTACATTTTTTTGAGTTTCTTGCGATTTTAATGAATTATCGCTTGGTTGTTTTGTATCATCAGAAGGAAATTTTGATCCCTTATTTGAGGATTCATCAGAGGTTTTTAGGGTTGATTGCGGGCTTCCCTGAGTGAGAGATATTTGCTCACCGATATGTTCCTCAATAATTTTCTTTTCTTCTTTCTTTTCTTTTGACATATTTTTCACCTCCAGAAAAGTTTTATTATTGTTAGAGATAAAGATGATAAAATTAACAATATAAAAGATAACCTAGTAAGATTAGCTTTCTGGTAAAGTAGATTTTTTGGCGTTTTCATAAATTTCCCTATAGCGCAGGTGCTTGTAATTAAGATAAGTTTCCCAATCGTTTGGAATGTTGTTGACAAAGACCTCGTCTACATTAATATGAATCTTTACTTTTTTGGCTGATATATTAAATAAAGAAATTACCACTGCTGAGGATAATAGTAACACAAAAATAATTGCGGGCAAAAGCGGGAGTTTATCTAACTGGTTAAAGGCGATGCCAAATAGCACACCAGA
>JAPYWO010000069.1 GCA_028276305.1 Candidatus Thermokryptus sp. | reverse complement strand
CAGGGGCGTGGCTTAATTGACAAAAGTTTGAGGAAGGAAGAGGATTAAAGGTGGATAGAAAATTTAAAATCTTCATCTGGACGCTTTTTGACTTTGCGAACACCTCATTTTCAGTTTTAATTTTGACAACCGCTTATTCTGTTTATTTCAGGGAAATTGTAGCGGGGAATTCTCAAATTGGGGATTTTTTATGGGGGCTTGCTTTCAGCATTTCTATGTTTATCGTTGCTTTTATCTCACCGTTTCTCGGGGCAATAGCAGATCACAGTTCAAATAAAAAGTTTTTCCTTTTCATATTTACAATCCTTTGCATCACATCAACTGGGTTGATGTTTTTCGTTGAACGAGGTGATATATTGCTTGGGATGGTTTTGCTCATTTTGGCAAATATAGGATTTGAAGGGGGGCTTGTTTTTTATGATGCTTTCCTTCCTGAGATAACGACTGAAAGAAGTTATGGAAGAGTTTCGGGATACGGCTTTGCAATGGGTTATGTCGGTTCTTTTATATCTTTGCTTGTTGCTTACCCGTTCTTAAAAGGTGAGTTTGCTGAATGGAATCTCTTTAATGTCAGGTTGAGTTTTATAGTGGCTGCGTCTTTTTTTCTTTTCTTTTCGCTTCCTTTCTTTATCGTGATAAAGGAGAGAAAAATTGAAATTGACGATAAGGTTTCTTATTTAAAGGTCGGGATTGAAAGAGTTAAATCAACTTTCACAAATGCCAGGAAGTACAGTAACATTGGTAAGTTTTTGCTTTCGTATTTTATTTATGCTGACGGGATAAACACGGTTATAATTTTCGCTTCAATTTTTGCCCGCCACACGCTTAATTTTTCGTTGGTTGAGATATTGACATTTTTTTTGACGGTTCAATCAACAGCGATACTTGGTTCGGTTGTTTTTGGCATAATCGCCGATAGCATCGGGCAGAAAAAAACTTTAAGCATAACCTTACTTTTATGGGTTATAACAGCTATTGGTGCGTATTTTTGCGTTGATAAAACAACCTTTTATATCATCGGATTTATCGCAGGCGCTGCTATGGGTTCGTCTCAATCAACAAGTAGAAGTTTGATGTCAAAAATAATTCCACCGAGCAAGAAAACTGAATTTTTCGGATTTTATTCTTTCTTTGGGAAATCGTCGGCGATACTTGGTCCACTTGTCTTTGGCGCAGTTTCGTCTTTGACTGGAAGTCAAAGGGTCGCTGTTATTTCCGTCGCTTTATTTTTTGTAGTGGGATTAATTCTTTTACAAAGAGTAAGGGAAGAAAAGTTTCAGGAGTGAGCTCAGCTTGAAATTTCACCGATTATGAATGGATTTTCACCAAGCGATCTTAATTCAGTTAAAATTTCATCCGCTTCTTTTTTATCAACTATCAAAATAAGTCCAACGCCAAGGTTAAATGTTCGTCGCATATCTTCTTCCGGAACTTTACCGATCTCTTGGATTAACTTAAAAATAGCCGGTCTTTCCCAAGCGTTCCAATCAACTTTTATTTTCAAATTCTCGGGGACGACCCTTTTAGTGTTTCCCATGATACCACCGCCGGTGATATGAGATATTGCGTGCAGGTCAAATTTTTCCATCAACTTTAAAATTGGTTTTAAATAGGAACGGTGAATTTTCAAAAGTTCGTCAGCAAGAGTTGAATTTAACTCGGGGATAAATTCATCAATTTTAAATTTTTCAAGTAAAACAGCTCTTGCAAGCGAATAGCCGTTTGTGTGCAAGCCATTTGACGGTAATGCGATTAAGATATCGCCAGGTTTAACATTATCCCCTTTTATGATTTTTTCCTTTTCAACTATTCCAACTATCATCCCGGCGATATCATATTCGCCTTCGGCATAGAAACCTGGCATTTCTGCAGTTTCTCCGCCTATCAATGAACATCCATTTTCTTCACACGCCTTTGCCATCCCTGAGATTACTTTTTCGGCAACTTCGGGTATTAATTTCCCGGTTGCGAAGTAATCAAGGAAAAACAGTGGTTCAGCCCCACAGACGAGTATGTCATTCACGCAATGATTCACAAGGTCTTGACCGACAGTGTCGTGCCGGTTTGTCATAAAAGCGATTTTCAACTTCGTCCCCACACCATCAACGCTTGAGACAAGAACAGGGTGTTTAAATTTATCAAACTTGATGTCATAGAAAGCGCCAAATAAACCGATATCCGTTAGAACTCTTTGATTAAATGTCGTTTTGGCGATTTTTTTTATCTTTTCAACAAGTTTATCAGCGACTTCAATGTCAACACCTGCGTCTTTATAAGTTTTCATAGTTTTCAATGCGTATTTATTTTAACAAAAAGCCCGACCCAATTCTGGGTCGGGCTTAATAAACATCACAGCCCGAATCTCTCGTAGTTTATCCTGATATAATTCTGCCATTTTTCGGGCACTTCTGCCTCTGGAAAGATTGCCTCAACTGGGCACTCCGGTTGGCAAGCCCCACAATCAATGCACTCTTGTGGATGGATGTAAAGCTGCATCTTTTTCTCTCTCATCTCTTTCAGATGCTCCTCATTCGTCACATCATATCCCTCTGGTCCGTAGATGCAGTTCACCGGGCACACTTGAACGCAGGCGGTGTCGCAAACGCCCACGCAGGGTTCACAGATAATGTAAGCCATTTTGAGGTTCTCCTTTTTTGTTTTTGAATTGACTCGTTAGAAGTTAAAAATAAAGAATGAGATAAAAATTGACTTTTGTCAAACTCACTGTGATTTTATCTCAGTCCAGTATCTATCAAGAAGTTTCGTCACCGGTCCAAGGTCCTTCATGAGTTCAAAATTTTTGAGCTCTTCATCGCTTGGGTATCTTTGTTTTGAGAGAAATTTTGGATTTATGAGTTTTTTAGCTGAGTCATTTACGGTTGCGTATCCAGAAAATTCGCTGACCCTTGCGCTTATCTCTGGTTTTAAAAGGAAGTTGATGAAAATGTGGGCATTTTCTATGTTTTCAGCTGTTTTGGGAATAGCGAGATTATCAATCCATAAAGTTCCACCTTCTCTTGGAAGAACATATACGATTTTGGTATCGGTTTCAGCAATTTTTACAAGTTGACCACTCCAACCGTGTGCTATCCAAACATCGCCTGATAAAATCGCTTGGTCAAAACCAGAACTGTTGTATTGTTTTACCAATTTTTTTTGACCAATTAAAACTTCCTTAGCTTTTGATAAAATCGTCGTATCAGTTTCATTTATTGAACGCCCCAAAAGTTTAAGCGCCACTGCAAAACACTCTCGCATATCGTCAAGCATTAAAATTTTCCCAGCGTATTTTTCATCAAATAAAACTTGCCATGTGTTGGGTAATTCACCGAGCTTATCTCTTCTGTAGGCAAATCCAGTAGTCCCCCAGAAGAAAGGTATTGAAAATTCATTCCCCGGGTCAAATTCAAGGTTTAGAAATTTCTTGTTGATGTTTTTCAAGTTTGTAATTTTTGACTTCTCAATCTTTCGCAGGAGATTTTGTTTTATCAAAATTTGAACCATATAATCGGATGGGACCACAACATCATATTTGCTCACCCCTGTTAATAGTTTTTCAAGCAAAATCTCATTAGAATCATAAGTGTCAATGTTGACCTTTATCCCGGTTTCTCTTTCAAACTTTTCAATCACATCACTTGGGAGATAATCCGACCAGATGTAGACATTCACTTGGTTTTTGTTCCTTCCGCAAGAGATGAAAATTGAGACAAAAGCAAGAATAAGGAATTTCTTTATCATTTCTCCTTTAGCAACCTTTGTGATAGAAATATAGCGATCGTAGTCGTGATAAGCATTATGGTTGATATAGCATTTACCTCGGGGGTTACACTTGTCCTTAACATTGAATAAATTTGAAGAGGCAATGTCGTTGATGAAACGCCAGCGACGAAAGAAGTTATCAAATAGTCGTCAATTGAAAGTGTGAAGACGATAAGTGCTGACGAAGTTATGGCTGGTAGAAGCAGTGGAATTGTCACTCTTTTTATGACTTCAAATTCATTCGCTCCAAGGTCAAGGGCTGATTCTTCAATTTCCTTTTCAATGTTTTGTAATCTCGCCAGAACAATTAAAATAACATATGAAATGCTGAATACGATGTGCGCTATAATTACTGTTGTAAAACCAAGGGTTATCTTGACGAAACCGAAGAAACTAAGCAAAGCCCCGGCAAGTACTATTTCAGGTATCACTATCGGAAGATAAACGAGCAGTTTAAAACTCTCCCTTATTTTGAAATTAATTTTTCTAAGTGCTATCGCTCCGAGCGTTCCCAAAATTGTTGAAATCAATGTCGAAACCGTCGCTATTATCAAGCTATTTTTCGCAGAATTTAAAAGCAGTTCGTTTTTGAAAAGTTTCAAATACCATTGAAATGTGAAACCCTCCCAAATGGTTGTCCATCTTGACTTGTTGAATGAAAGAAAGACGAGAATTAAAATCGGAAGGTAAAGAAAGAAGTAAATCGCAAGTGTATAAAATTTTAGAATTCTATGTCTCTTTCCCTGTGACCGTTTCATCTATCCATTGGAGATAAGATTCAGAGCCGTCAATTATTGGCAAAGCGATTATTTCAGGGACCGTGTATTTATGCAGTTCTTTGACCCGTTTTACAAGTTGTTGGAAAGCTTCTTTTTTCGTTTTAATTATTATCAAAGATTCGGAATCATCTTCAATGTTGCCTTTCCAGAAGTAGATTGAATTAACTTTTTGAACGATGTTGCAACAAGCTGCGAGTTTTTCTTCAACGAGCGTTTTTGATATTTTCCTCGCCTCAATGACATTTGGGGTTGTAATTAAAACGACGATATGTTCGGTCATCTGTTTTTCTGCATTTTTGTTTTTGTAATATAAAATTATGGGTTTGATTTGACAAGTTCAAATTTATTTTGTGTATTTTAATCCGATTTTTATAAATTTAAGCGACCGCTGAAAAAATTAATTTCAACGAGAAACGCGATGAAAAAGCACATTTTTTTCCTCTTGGTTTGGTTATTGTTGAATTCCTGTTCTGGGGGTAAGGGGGACAAGGATTTGAAAATTTATGCGAGTGGAATAGTTGAATCTCGGGAAGTTATAGTCAGTTCAGAGGTGAGCGGAAGGATTGTTGAGTTAAATTTTGACGAGGGTAGCAGGGTTGATAGTGGGTTTGTTCTTTGTCGTGTTGATACCGAGATGATTTATCAGAGGTATCTTGAAGCGAAATCGCAAGCGGAGGCGCTTTTGTCGCAATATCAATTGCTTCTTAAAGGAGCAAGGCGTGAGGAAATAGAAGCAATGGAGCAAGCCGTTGAGCGTGCCAAGGTAAATTTTGAAAACGCCAAAAAACATTTTGAGAGGATTAAAAAGTTGTATGAAGAAAATGTCACGACTCAGGAACAGTTTGATAATGCGAAGACGCTTTATGAGTCAAGTAAGTCACAGTATGAAGAGGCGGTTAAAAAGTTGGAAATTTTAAAAAGTGGTGCGAGAGAAGAAGAGATAAAAATTGCTTTCGCCAACTATCAAAGAGCGCTTGCTCAGATGAAAAGCGTTGAATTGCAGATTAAAAAATCAAAAATTTTATCGCCGATATCCGGTTTTGTCACGACGAAGTTCGTTGAGTTGGGTGAGTTTGTTTCCCCTGGGGTTCCAATAGCGAAGATTTCAAACCTTGATGAGGTTTATATTCGCATTTATCTGCCTGAGAATGAGCTTGGCTTTGTAAAACTTGGTGATAGCGTTGATGTGAAAATTGACTCTTACCCGAAGAGGGTTTTTAAAGGTGTGGTTGTTTTTGTTTCACCCAAAGCGGAATTCACACCGAAAAATGTTCAAACGAAGGAAGAAAGAACAAAACTTGTCTATGCTGTAAAAGTAAAAGTGAGAAATGGGGAGGGTATTTTCAAACCTGGAATGCCTGCTGATGTTGAAATAATAAAATGATGGGGAAAAGATGTTTGATGTTGAGACATTTGAACTTACGAAGGTTTTTGGAGAGGTGGTTGCGGTTGATTCGGTCAGCTTGAAAATTGAAAAAGGGGAGATTTTCGGTTTGCTTGGACCAAATGGAGCTGGTAAGACGACCCTCGTGCGTTTGCTTTGTGGCTTGTTGAAACCGACATCTGGGGATGCGCTTGTTGGTGGCTTTTCCATACTTAAAGAACCGGAAGAAGTCAAGAAAATAATTGGTTATATGTCTCAAAGGTTTGGGCTTTATGATGATTTGACCGTGGAGGAAAATATAAGTTTTTATGCCGGCATTTACCTCAACGATAAGAAGTTAGCGAAGAAACGAACGGAAGAGATAATTGAAGAGCTTTCATTTCAAAGATACAGAAGGACACTTGTGATGCATTTATCGGGTGGGTGGAGACAGCGTCTTTCATTCGCCACAGCAATAGTCCACGAGCCGAAAATTGTTTTCCTTGATGAACCAACCTCAGGCGTTGACCCTGTCTCAAGAAGGCAATTCTGGGAACTTGTATACAACCTCTCGGCTAAGGGGAAAACTGTGCTTGTGACAACTCATTATATGGATGAAGCGGAAAGATGTAACAGAGTTGCGTTTATCTCAGCTGGGAAGATAATCGCTCTTGACTCACCGACAAACATAAAGAAAAAATATCTGCGTGGTGAAGTCGTAAGCATAATCCCAGAGGATTTGATGAAATGTTACGATGCGCTCAGGTCACTTGA
>JAPYWO010000068.1 GCA_028276305.1 Candidatus Thermokryptus sp. | reverse complement strand
TTTCTTTTTTGCCTTCCTTAAAGTTGCCCTTCAATTGGCATATCTTGAAAATTTAAAAACCGATTTTTAAATTTACCTCAAGTTTTCAATTTAATTAGCAAATCAAAAACAAAACGGAGGTTTTTTTGATGTCGCTTGAAATTTGGGTCCCAATTGTTGGCGTTCTCGGTATTTTATACGCGCTCTATTTGTTTTCTTATGTTCTGAAACAACCAGCGGGTACCGAGAGAATGCAAATGATAGCTCGGCTTATTCAAAGAGGGGCATCGGCATTCCTCAAAAGGGAGTATTCAACTTTGGTTTTCTTTATTGTTGCTATGTTTGTCATTCTGTGGGCTGTGATAAGAATTGAAACTGCAATTGCGTTTGTCAGTGGTGCGTTGTGTTCAATGATCGCTGGATTTATCGGGATGACCTCGGCAACCCGTGCAAATGTAAGGACAGCACAAGCAGCTACACAGGGTCAAAACAGGGCTCTTGTTGTCTCTTTTACTGGTGGAGCAGTTATGGGAATGACGGTTGCAAGTGTAGGGTTAATCGGTCTTGGTGTTTTTTATTTGCTTTTCAAGAATGACCCAACGGTTATAACTGGGTTTGGAATGGGAGCAAGTTCAATTGCTTTATTCGCAAGGGTTGGAGGTGGAATTTACACTAAAAGCGCCGATGTCGGAGCTGACCTCGTTGGTAAAATTGAAGCTGGAATCCCAGAGGATGACCCAAGAAATCCCGCTGTTATAGCGGATAATGTCGGTGATAATGTCGGTGATGTCGCTGGAATGGGAGCTGACCTTTTTGAATCTTATGTTGGCTCTGTTATAGCAACTATCGCAGTTGGGGCAACAATGTCTTCAAATAAAGAAAATTTCATGCTACTTCCCCTTGCCATTGTAATGTTTGGGACAATAGCTTCTTTTCTTGCAACACTTTCAATAAGGGTTTTCCAGAACATTGACCCACAAAAAGCACTGCGATATTCAACATTTGTAGCTGAAGGTTTGCTTATCGTTATTTCATATTTTGTCGTGAAAAATCTCGTTGGTGATTTGAGATATTTCTGGCCAATTGTCTCCGGGGTGTTTGCAGGAATTGCTATAGGTCTTTTGAGTGAGTATTACACATCTGGTTCGCCAATTAAGACGATCGCACAATCTGCAACAACTGGTGCAGCTACGAACATAATCACAGGCATTGCTGTTGGTTTCAAAAGCACAACATATCCTGTGCTTGCGATAGCCCTTGCTATTTTCATATCATACATAACGGGCAGTGTCTATGGTATAGCGATTTCAGCGGTTGGTATGCTTGCGACGATAGGAATTACAATGTCGGTTGATGCGTATGGACCGATTGCAGATAATGCGGGTGGAATAGCTGAAATGTCTCATCTTGGTCCTGAAGTAAGAAAAATAACAGATAAACTTGATGCTCTTGGAAACACAACTGCTGCAATTGGGAAGGGTTTCGCTATTGGTTCTGCTGCATTGACAGCGCTTGCGCTTTTTACAGCATATTCGCAAACGATTGGACTTAACAAAATTGATTTGATGCATGCTAACACAGTAATTGGACTTTTAATTGGTGCTGGGATGCCATTCTTATTTGCTGCTCTGACGATGGAGGCGGTTGGGAAAAGTGCATTTAAGATAGTTGAGGAGGTGAGAAGGCAGTTCAGGGAGATACCTGGGCTTCTTGAAGGCAAAGCTGAACCAGACACAGCTAAATGTGTTGATATAGCAACCGCTGGTGCATTAAAGGAAATGCTTTTGCCAGGGATTCTTGCTATAGTTGTTCCTATTCTCGTTGGGATTCTCCTTGGTCCTGAAGCGCTTGGAGGACTTTTAGCTGGAGCGATTGCATCAGGTGTGATGATCGCTTTGTTTATGGCGAATGGAGGTGCTGCTTGGGATAACGCAAAGAAATATATTGAAGCAGGAAACTTTGGCGGAAAAGGTTCAGACGCACATAAAGCATCTATTGTAGGTGATACCGTTGGGGACCCGTTCAAGGATACAAGTGGTCCATCAATGAATATACTTATAAAATTGATGTCAATTGTTTCCCTCGTCTTTGGTGTTGTGCTTGCTAAATTCCATGAACAATTATTTAAGTGATTTTATAGGGGCGACATAAAGTCGCCCCCGTTTTAAAATTTTTCTATTCAAAATGGAAAAAATCACCGTCAAAATAACCCGACTCAGAGATAACAACGATTTACCCTTGCCATTTTATGCAACTGAAGGTTCAGCGGGCATGGACCTTTTCGCTGATGTGACGGAAGATGTAATTTTAAAACCGGGTGAGATAAAACTAATCCCAACGGGAATCGCAATAGAACTTCCCCCAGGATATGAAGCGCAAATAAGACCGAGAAGCGGGCTTGCTTTAAATCATGGAATAACTTTGCTAAATTCACCGGGCACAATTGATTCAGATTATCGCGGTGAAATTAAGTTGATCCTAATAAATCTCGGCAAAAATGACTTTGTGGTTAAGCGAGGTGACAGGATCGCTCAAATGGTTATATCCAAATATGTGAGAATTGAATGGGATGAGGTTAAAGAAATTAACACAACAAAAAGGGGCGCGGGTGGCTTCGGTCATACCGGAATATGACTATACCTATACTAACATATCATAAAGTTGATACAAAATTTGAATTCGGGATAACGAGGGTTTCCCCAAGTCAATTTGAAAGGCACATTAAATTTTTCAATGACCAGGGATATAAAGCGTTAACCGTTTCGGAAGCGAGAAATCTGAAAAGGGGCGAGGATAAGTTTATTTGTATTACCTTTGACGATGGATATGAAGATGTTTTTTTCTATGCCTTTCCAATTTTGAAAAAGTATAATTTTAAAGCGACTGTATTTGTTGTTTCAAATTTCGTCGGTAAGATGAACGATTGGGATTTTGGTTTTGGCATAAAATTCAAACATTTGAATTGGGAACAGATAAAAATTCTTTTTGATAACGGCTGGGAAATCGGGTCGCATTCCGCAAATCATCGGGCTTTGACTTTTCTTACCAATGAAGAAATAAAATTTGAAGTTGAATCATCAAAATATGAAATAGAAAAAAATCTCGGAGTTGTTGTTAAATCGTTTGCTCCGCCATTCAGTAGATATGATGAAAATGTAGTTCGCATAGCGCTTGATTGTGGATATGAAGGCGTTTACGCTTTGACAAACGGGAGAAAAATTAACGGAGTTTATCATAGGTTTGCAGTTTATACAATTGATTCTACAGCTTCTTTGAAGAGAAAATTAGAAGGGGCGAAATTTGAAAAGTTCAAGTTAAATTTGATAAATTCATTTTCTGAGTTCACGGTTTTAATAAACTTTGCTAAAAACAAAATTTTCCACAAGTGATGGAAGCACCTAAGATTGGGATTCTCTATCTCGTTGCCACGCCTATTGGAAATCCCGACGATATAACTTTTAGAGCCCTTAAAGTTTTGAAGGAAGCTGACTTGATAGTTTGCGAGGAACTTAAAGAAGGGAAAAAAATTTTATCAACTTATCAGATAGAGCCAAAGGAAATTGACACTTTAAATGAGCACAATGAAAGTTTGAAGGTTGAAAAAATTATAAACGACTTAAAATCGGGGAAAAATGTCGCATTGATCTCTGACGCAGGAACCCCGGTTTTTTCCGACCCTGGGTCATTGCTTGTAAAACAAGCGATAAAGGAAGGTATAAAAATTGTCCCTGTTCCCGGGGCTTCGGCTTTGCTTCTTGCTCTCATCGTATCTGGATTTAACATTGAGAAATTTGTCTATTATGGTTGGCTATCTCAGAAAAGACAAAGAAGGCGTGAGGAATTGAGAAGGTTAAAGGGAGAGCAAAGAACCGTTGTGATATTTGAAACACCTTATAGGATAATCCCGGTGCTTGAGGATATCGGTGCTGTTCTCGGCGTTGATAGAAAAGTATGCATTGCTTTTAACTTGACGATGCCCGATGAGGAAATAGTGAGAGGGAATGTCATTGAGGTGATGAATTATTTTGTGGAGAAGAAAAAGAAAGGTGAATGTGTGATAGTTATAGCCGGGGCAGAAGAAAGCAAAAGAATTGAATTTTGAAAACAAAGAGTTGAAGGAAATGGATTTTTTAACAGTTGCGATTGAGTCGGCTAAAGAAGCTGGAAGGTTTTTGAAATTAAATCTTGGAAAGGTTAAAAACATTGAGAGTAAAAAAGAAGAAATAAATCTTGTCACTGAAATTGACAAGGGGTCTGAAAAGAAAATAATTGATTTTTTGCAAAGTAGATTCCCAAATCATAGCATTCTTGCTGAGGAAAGCGGGGAGACAAACCCGGGTTCGGATTTCAAGTGGATTATTGACCCGCTTGATGGGACTACGAACTATACACATTCATTTCCAGTGTTTTGTGTCTCAATTGCGCTTGAGTTTAAAGGTGAAGTGATATTAGGTGTCGTCTATGACCCAAACCTTGATGAGTTATTTTATGCAGAAAAGGGGAAAGGTGCTTTTTTAAATGGGAGGAGAATTTCAGTTTCTAAGACGGACAAATTGATAAAAAGTATGCTTGCAACAGGTTTCCCATACAATGTCAAAGAAAATCCAGACAATTGCATAGAACATTTTGTTAATTTCTTGATGGAGGCACAAGCGATAAGGCGACTTGGCTCAGCAGCGCTTGACCTTGTTTATGTGGCTTGCGGTCGGCTTGATGGTTTCTGGGAAGTAAATCTAAACCCTTGGGATACAGCTGCGGGTAAAATCATAGTTGAAGAAGCTGGTGGGAAAGTAACAGATTTTTATGGGAATGATTTTAACATTTACACCAAAGGGATCGTCGCAAGCAATGGCTTGATACACGAACAAATGCTGGAAGTTATAAAAAAGGGGCTTAAGACGAGATGAAGAAAAAAGAATATGTCGTCAGGTTTGGTGTATCAATGGAAAATGAACTTCTTGAAAAATTTGACCGTTTGATACAACAAAAAGGTTATACCAATAGGTCGGAAGCAATAAGGGATATGATCAGGGAAAAGTTTGTTGAAGAAGCGATTGAAAAAGATAAGGTTTGTTTTGGGATTTTCTCGTTCATTTACAACCACAACAAGAGAGAACTTGAGGAGAAATTGACCGATATTCAACACGAGCATTTTGATAAAATAATTTCAACAACACATATTCACATTGACAGAGACCATTGTCTTGAAGTTGTTGTCATGAAAGGGCGAGCAAGCGAACTTAAGAAAATAGCAGACCTCGCCCTTAGTATAAAAGGAGTTGAACATGGGAAAATCGTCTTAACAGCAATTTGATTACTTTACCGTTTCTTTATCCTTTGATGAGACGGTGATTATCGTCTTAACATTGCCTCTTGGGTTCCAATCCCCAACAACCTCAAGAAATCTTGGCTTTAAAAGTTTCTCAAGGTCATCGTAAATTTTATTCGTAGCTGCTTCGTGAGATATATACTCGCTTCTGTATTTGTTAAGATAAAGCTTAAGTGAGCGAAGCTCCACGATATATTTATCGGGGATATAGGTTATCCTTATCGTTGCGAAATCAGGATATCCCGACCTTGGGCAGAGGCAAGTGAACTCAGGGAATGTTATTTCAATTTTGTAGTCCCTGTCGGGATATGGATTTTCCCAGGTTTCAAGTTGTGCATTTAAGATCGCTTCTTCTCCGTATTTTAACTTTCTATCCTCCATAAACTTCCAGAAGTTTTTTTGAAAATTTACCTCTTTTAAAAATTTTATCAAAGTGTTATATTTACACTGCCAAGTCAAATAAAAAAGGTTTGTTTTTATGAAAATTAAAATTTTTCCCTTTGCGATTTCAATTCTTGTGTTTTTAAACCTACACTCGCAGACCCTTCACCCTCCAACGATTGAAAGATATTTATTTAGCGCAACAACTGAAGGCGCCGAAGGCATAAGGTTCAATCCAGCGATCACAGGAATTAAACATCATGCAAACTTTAATTTTTATGTTTCAACTTTTAACAAGCCGTTATCAAAAAATTTTGACTTTGGATTTCTTCTTCAAAATAACAGAGCGGGGTTGGGTTTAAAGTCGGAAAAGTTTGGCGACTCTTCAATGACACTTCTTTCTTTTTCGTTCGGCTTTGGCAAAAGGAATTTCACTAGTGGATTTGGAATTGACTACATTAAAGTGAATGGTGAACCTTTTAAAACATCATTTAACATCGGATTTCTTTCAAGACCATTTGAGTTCGTTGCATTTTCGTTCGTTCTTCAAAACTTGACAGGAAGATATTTCAAAGCAACGCCTTTTGAAAGAAAATACATATTTGGGGCTGGACTTAGACCGACGGGCGATGATAGATTGACTTTGTCGGCGGATGTTTTTATAAATGACAAAGGTAAGTTAAAAAACTCAAATTACAAGTATGGCGCTGAATTTAAAGTTATTGATGGCTTGAAGATCAGCGCATTGTTTGATAACTCAAAAATTTTCACAAATGAAAAAGTTTTGCTTTTCGGAATTACGATTAATTTTCAAAACGCTGGAGTTAAATTTTTCTCCAATGGCGATAAAATAAACTCCAAATTTACCATTTCAACTTTTTATTCAAGTGAGTATCTTCCAACTTCATTTTATCCTGTTAAAAGAATCGCTGAGGTGGAAATAAAAGGTGAAATTCCCGATTACAAAGAACAGCCCTCAATTTTTTCAAAGCCAAGGCGAAGTGTCCATGATATAG
>JAPYWO010000067.1 GCA_028276305.1 Candidatus Thermokryptus sp. | reverse complement strand
ACACTTATACTTGAAGATGAACAGTCAAATCAAATTTTAAAGCGCGAGAGAAAGCTCAAAGTTAAGGCATTTAAGCCCGGTTTCTTTGATGCGTCAGATCTCGTTATAATTCAAGAGGTCAAGGAAAGGGGAGACACCATGGTTTTAATCCCGACGAACATCGGCAACAGAGTCAATTTCGGAAAGGGTTTTATAGCGTATATTCAATTCACTGACAAACCAAGCGAGGTGAAGTATTCAATAACTTATTTTGCTGAGTTTGGCAGAAAAAGGACAATAAAAAGCGAGAGCATTGAGGTTGACAAGATAAGAAATGATATGGAGTTTGTGTTCAGGGAAAACCCTGGGGATACGATTTTCACTTATCTTTTAAGCCCATCTGCTCCGAAAAATTATTATTCGCTTTTGATCCCAGTTAGCGGGGATTCGCTTGATCTCGGTGAATATGAATTGACGCTTGCGGTTAAGTTTAAGGATGTAAATAAAATTCAGGTGGAAAAGGAATTCACGAGGAAATTCACTGTTGAATGGGTTGATATGCCATTTTCGCTTCAAAATCTTGATTATGCGATAGATATTCTTGAATACATTGCTTCGCCAGATGAAATGGCTAAATTGAGGTTTGGGACTCCACAGGCGAGGTTGCAGAAATTCAAAGAGTTCTGGGCGCAAAGGGACCCAACCCCAAACACCGTTTATAATGAGCTTATGGCTGAATTTTACAGAAGAGTTGATTACGCTTTTATGAATTTCTCAACTTTGCGTGAAAGGGATGGCGCAAGGACCGACAGGGGGAAAATTTACATCATATATGGACAACCGACAAAAATTGAAAGAAAGTACTCCCCGGGAAAACCAACTGAAGAAATTTGGTATTATGAACCTATAAGGAGAAAATTCGTCTTCGTTGATCAATATGGGAGTTTCAAATTAACATCGGTTGAAACTTATGCGCCCTAAAATTGCTGTCACCGTCGGAGATATAAATGGAATTGGTCCAGAGGTAGCTTTGAAAGCGATGCTCAAAAAAAGTGTTCGCTCAAGATGTCAACCCTTTCTTATTTCCCCGGTCAAAGTCATCAATTTCTATTCAAAGTTTTTGCACTTGAAATTTCATATTATGAATGACGAGACCGATTTTGAGGATGGCGAAGTTGTCAATGTTTTACCAATGTCTGATTTTAAAAACTTTGAAGTTAATTTCGGAAAGCCGACGAAAATCTCCGGGATGATAGCGGGTGAATCAATCAAAATTGCTGTAAATTTATGTCTTGAAGGCAAAGCGGATGCCATTTGCACTTCCCCCATCTCAAAGAAAGCACTTAACAGCGCGGGTTTTAAATTCCCCGGACAAACCGAGATGATAGCACAATTATCAAACTCAAAACATTATTTGATGATGTTCATCAATGACAAGATAAAAGTTGCGCTTGCGACGATACATTTGCCCCTTAAGGATGTTAGCAGATTTATAACAAGGGAACTTGTGAGAGAAAAAATTGGGATTTTAATTGATTCTTTGAACTCTGACTTTTGCGTTAGCACTCCGTCAGTTGCTGTGCTCGGCTTAAATCCTCACGCTGGTGAGGAAGGATTGCTTGGAGATGAAGAGGAGGAAATCTTGAAGCCGGTTGTTAAATCTTTTTTGAGAAAGGGTAAAATAGTTGAAGGTCCCTTTCCCGCAGATGGTTTCTTCGGTGAGAAAAAATACAAAAGTTACGATGCAATTCTTGCGATGTATCACGATCAGGGATTGATACCGGTTAAACTGATTGATTTTTACACGACTGTTAACTTTTCCGCTGGACTTAAAGTTGTGAGGACTTCGCCAGACCACGGAACCGCTTACGATATCGCTGGTAAGTTCATCGCAAATGAAAAAAGTATGGAAAAGGCGATAATTTTATCCGCAAAAATTTCTATAAACAGAAAAAGAAGTGGGAGATGAAAATTGTCATCGCACCTGACTCGTTTAAAGGTTCTTTGAGTTCAGTTTCAGCAGCTCAGATAATAGCGAATGCTTTTAAATCAGTTAACGAGAAATTTGAGGTCGTCACGGTTCCGGTTTCAGATGGTGGCGAAGGATTTGTTGAATCTTTGCATTTCTCAATTGGCGGTAAATTAATTGAAAACCTCGTCACGGGTCCATTGCCTTATCAAAAGGTCAAGGCGAAGTTTTTGACTTTTGATTCAACCGCGGTGATTGAAATGGCATCGGCAAGTGGTTTGACGCTTGTGCCAGAGAAAAAAAGAGACCCGAAGATAACGACAACTTACGGCGTTGGTGAATTGATTAAAAAAGCGATTGACCTTGGCGCAAGGCAGATAATTGTTGGTGTTGGTGGAAGCGCAACGAACGACGGCGGTATGGGAATGGCTTCGGCGCTTGGATACAAATTCATTGGTGAAGACGGTAAAAGAATAAAACAAGGCGGTATAAATTTACTTAAACTTAAAGATATTGATGATTCAAAAGTTGACGAGAGAATTAGAAGTGTTAATTTCAAAGTCGCGGTTGATGTTTTAAATCCGCTTTGCGGTCCAAGTGGGGCTTCATTTGTGTATGGACCTCAAAAAGGGGCTAAAAAAAGCGACCTCCCGAAACTTGACAGGGCTTTGCGAAAACTTGCAAGGGTCGTTAAGAAAAAATATGGAATTGATATAGAGAATCTCCCCGGGGCAGGGGCAGCGGGTGGACTATCAGGTGGACTTGTTGCATTTTGTGGCGCTGAAATCCTTAAGGGGATTGACCTTTTCCTTGATATGGTCAAATTTGATGAAAAAATCAAAGATGCGAAACTTATAATAACAGGCGAGGGAAAAATTGATTCACAAGTTAAGTATGGTAAAGTGTTAACTGGGATTGTTGAAAAAGCTAAGCGATGGAATATCCCTGTTGTTGCGATCGCCGGAAAAGTTGAAGGTGATGTGTTGCAACTTTCAAGGTCCCTTGGACTTGTAAGTATATTCAGTATGACGAATTTATCAATGACTGAAAATTTCGCTATGAAGAACGCAGGTAAAATTTTGTTCAACACAGCTGTTCAAATCGCCAATTTGATTGAAAGTTTATGTTTGAAATTTTGAAGGATAAAATCCTCATCTGTGATGGAGCCGTTGGAACCGAGATTCTAAAAAGAGCAAAAGTTGAATATCCTGAGTTAGCAAATTTAACCGAACCTGAGGTCGTCTCTCAGTTACACTGTAGATATATTGATGCTGGAGCCGATATAATAACCACAAATTCTTTTGGTGCAAATTCACCGCGTCTTGCAAGGTTTGGTGTCAACATTTATGAACTTAACAAAAAATCAGCCCAGATAGCTAAGTTTGCAAAATTAAAGGGTAAAATTTTATTTGGTAGCGTTGGTCCGATCGGTTTGAAAAATAGCGATGATTTTAAAAAGATGTATGATTACTTCTCCGAGCAAATGTCGGGTTTGAGGGATGGTGGCGTAGATGTGATTTTAATTGAGACGATGACAAATGTTGAGGAAATGAAAATTGCCTTTGAAGTTGCGCGAGGCGAGACGAAATTGCCTGTTGCCATAACAATGAGTTTTAAAGTCACAAAAGAAGGGATAAAAACTTATCAAGGGATTGATTTTAAAATTGCAGTAAGGGAGATGCTGAAACTTGGGGCGGAAATCATCGGGGCAAATTGTGGAAATGGTTTTGATGAGATGGTTGAGATAGTTAAGGGGTTCAGGTCCATTACGCGGGAATCTTTCCTTTTGATCCGACCAAGCGCTGGGACACCGAGAAAAGTCAGCGATGAATTAGTTTATCCGGAAACCCCAGATAAAATCATACCAGCCGTTAAAAAGATGATTGAGCTCGGCGTGAACATCATCGGCGGTTGCTGTGGGACAGGACCAGAACATATCCTTGTGATAAGGAAGATAATTGACGGCGAAATTAAATAAAAAAGCACGGGATGGGGATAACCCGTGCTATTTATGTGGAGGACGCCATGAGGAGAAACTTAATTTAAAGCGAAGTTTTCTTCGCCCTCTTCAATTTTAAATTTCGGAAGGTAAAGTTTTAAATGTCCGTTGCTTAAACTTATCCAGCCACCGTGAACTTCAGCGATGCTTTTTATTAAAACACTATCAAGACCCGAACCGAGGGTAATCCCCTTAATTGAAATTTCAATTTTTTCCTCAAATTCCTGAATGTTTATCCTCAAAGTTGAATTTTCACCCAGCGATTTTAGGACATTTGAAAACAGAGAACAAAGCATAACCTTTATTTTCCCCCTGTCAGCTGAAATTTCAAATCCATGTTCAGAGTCAACGATTATATTGATCTTTTTCTTTTCAATCTCATCTGAAAAGGAAGCGAGAGAATTTCTTATCTCGTCCAATAAGTTTAACCTCTCAAATTTTAACTTATATCGCCCAGCTTCAAGTTCATATAACTCGTTCAATCGGTTTAAGTTTGCTAACATCTCCAATCCTGCTTTGTTTATGTTGGTGATTAAATCAAGTGCTTCTTCCTCAGAAAGGTTTTTTATCTCCTCTTTCAAAATTTCGGAAAATCCCAAAATAGCTGTCAGCGGTTTTTTCAAATCATGCACAAGAATTGACAAATACTGTGTGATCCCGTTTTTCGCTTCCTTCTCTTTCAGGGATAGATTTTCAAGGTAGAGTTTGAGGAATGCGAGCTCGGTTTTAAATTTTTCCTCGTTAAATTTGCCGAAGGGTCGTTCTCCAAACAAAACAAGATAACCAATTATGTCGGCATTTTTATAAATCGGGATTGATAAGGCGAAACTTGCATCTTTGAATGAATTTAAACTTCGGTTGGTTTTTCTCTCATTGATCAAGTAAATTGAAGCTGTCTTACCTCCAACTCCTGTTAAAATTGAATCAACGGCTTTCTCAACCGAGTCAATATTGAAATCCACCCTTTTCAATTCCTTTGCAAATGAAAGCATACCTGCTACGCTGATAAAGACGCCTGCGGTTAGCAGAGAAATTTGGAGCCAAAATTGATCAAAAAAGCTAAGAAACGAAGCGATCCACAGAATTATAATCCCAGCCAAAATTTTAAACGAGCTTTTAATTTTCCTCCCGTATCTTTTTGCTACTAAGCCGAAACCAATGACGAGGACGATGAATATGATATTTTGAATCACGAGTGATGTCATAGCGTTATAGTGTTATAAGATAGTTTTCATTTATCACAAGTTTGAGAAGCGATAGCCATTCCTCTGCGTTTGCGAATTTATTTATGAAGTAAAACCTTGAATTATTTCCTTCCTCAACTTTGAAAGTTTTGTCGTCACAGGCAACGATTATTGGAATCCCATACAATATATTGTCAGCAACCTTCAAGAGACCTTCAACTTCATTCGGAAAGTTCGTCTCAACGATTAGAATATCGTGAAGTTCTTCCTGAAGCGATTTAACGACATCGGAGAAAAGATCAAAAACTTTTATGATGAACCTTTCCTCACCGAGATTTTCTTTAACTCTCTTGGCAAAATTTTCATCCGAGGTATAAACCACAATTTTACAAACGAGCGACATCTTTAAAGCCAAATTTGTTCGTTTCTAACAAAATAAAACAACAACCATTGTGCCAAAGTAGGAAGTTTTGAAAAGAATTGAAAAATTGAGGTTTAAAGCGGGGTTAAGCACTTGATTTTGTAAAAATTTCAAAAACAATGGGTAATTTTTATATGCTTTTTAGCCCAGGTCAAGCATTCTTTTGCCGTTTACATATTCTTTAAAGGCGGGTTTTCGCAAGGATATGAGTTTGTTGACGATTTCTTTTATCCTTTCCGAAGCTTGATAGATGCGGTTTAAGTTTTCTTTTATTTTTTCCCTGTCGGGGTTGTCTTCTTTGAAGGCACGATTGATAAGTTCAAGCGCAAGGTAGATTATGTTAAGCGGGTTGTTTATCTCGTGACCAAGTGTCCTTGCCATTTCAAGAAGTGCGGATTCGTGTTGAAGTTCCGCTATTTCAGTTTGAAGTTTTTTCATCCTAAATCCGACCCTTATCCTTGCAATGAGCTCGCCGAAATCAACCGGCTTGGTTATAAAATCATCCGCACCAGCTTCAAGTCCTGCTATTTTATCTTCGGTTTCAACTCTTGCTGTCAGCATAATGATGTAGGAGAACTTCAATTCGGGATGCTCTCTCAACTTAGAGATCAACTCAATCCCAGACATCCCCGGCATCATCCAATCAACAATTATCACATCCGGTTTCCATTCGGTTGAAAGTTCAAGACCTTCCTTGCCATCGTGTGCTAAGTTGATCTCATATCCGTTTTTAATTATCACTCTTTTCAAAATCTCGGCGTAACTTTTGTCGTCTTCAACGATTAAAACTTTGCCCTTTGTTTCATCGCTCACTTTAGAAACCCTTTAATTTTTTCAATCAAGGAGTTATGATCGGTTATCGGTTTTGAAATGTAATCGTCCGCTTTGCTTTCTTCAAGGAATCTCTCAGCATCGCCTCTCATGGCATGTGCAGTTGCAAGTATTATTGGAATTTTTGCGGTTCTTTCATTCTCCTTTATCATCTTGGAAAGTTTTATTCCGTCAACTTGGGAGCCGTTAACGATGGTTCCTGAAAGCGAAACATCCATGATTATCAGGTCAACATTTCCAGAGTTTAAAATTTCCATAATTTTATCACCGTCATCTGTAACGGTCACATCAAATCCACCTTTCCTTTTCAAAATTATTTCAAAAAGTTGCGCAGTTAATTTGTCATCCTCAACGACAAGAATATGAG
>JAPYWO010000066.1 GCA_028276305.1 Candidatus Thermokryptus sp. | reverse complement strand
TTGCGGATGAGTATATTACTTTTCAAGGCGGGCAGATGTGTCCGCGGAGCGTCTGTTGTGATTTATTGATTATGTGAGCGGGCAACGGGCGACCGACTTATTGACTTAAACAGCGATTAATTGATTAATGGAGCCCGCTTGCCCGCGATGATTTACTGATAAGCGGAGCGGACGCAGGAATTGGGGGCGGGTGGTGGGGAATGATTCAGCAAAGATCGGATAAAGTTAAAACTTTAACTTCACCCTTGAACTTTTTTAGCTCTTCATCATTTGTTAAAAAGACATCACAATTTGAGGTTATGGATGTTGCTAATAAAATTGAATCGGGGACTTTGAATTTGTATTTAGCCCTTATCTTTGCGGATATAATTGATATTTCCTGGTTTAAGTCAATTATTTCAAAATTTGGCAATGTTTGAAGTGCTTTTATGTATTTGCTTTCATCTTCGCCAGATTTATAAACGCCAACCATTATCTCAAGAAATGAGACAACGGAGGTACACGCCTTTAGTTTCCCTTCTTCTATCATCTTAAAAATTTCGTAAACGCAATCAAAGTAATTTTCATCCTCTTCAAAGAAGTAGATGAAAATCATCGTGTCAAGACAAATCTTCGCACCCTTTCTGAGTTTGTATTTTATCACCAATTAGACCTTTCCTTTTTTATGAAGTCAACCGAGAAAACCCCTTTTGATATGCCAGCGTATGTGTCAGTCCATGATTTTTTAAGGACTTTGAGCACAATTTTGCCGTCTTCCTCAACCTCAAAATAAACCCTGTCCATTTTGTCAATTCCTGCGATCTCCCTTATATTCTTCGGGATCGTTATTTGATATTTCCTTGAAACCTTGACTGATTTAGTCCTTTTCATAGCGGGTATTTTTTAATTTTCTTTACAAAAATATAAAAAAGTAAAGAAAAAATTAAAAGTTAAATGTCGTTTTTATACCTGCGGGACCGAATCTGTTTTTAAGTGTTGTGATTGTTCTTTTTCCGTCTTTTTCAATGTCAAAGAAGAGGACGATGTCAACCATGTGTTGAAGTGTGAGAGGTCCGGCGACGGTTCTTTGTTTGTTTGCGTGAGCGATGATTATTTGAGTGATTGTGAATTCGTTTTTAAGCCTTAGGTGGTGGAGCATATTGAGGGTTTTGGTTATGTTTGAGGGGCTTCCAGGTGGAGAAAGTGAGCTACCTGATCTGACAGCGTTTATTGAATCAAGTATAATCATAGATTCGGGGTTTGTTTCAAGAAAGGATGTGATTCCGTCTTTTATTTTTTCCGTGAGCGTTTCACAGAGGATCTTGAAGTCGTCGTTGTAGATTAGTTCAGGGGTTACTCTTTGTGCTCTTTGTTTGATTAGTTCTGGGGGTTCTTCTGAAGAGATGTAGAGGATTTTTATTTCTTCTCGTTTTAGGATTTCGTTTGCGATTTGTAGTGCAAGGGTTGATTTTCCAGCGCCAGGGAGTCCAGCGATTACGGTTATGGTTTTTTCGGGTAGTCCAGAGGAAAGGTTTTCGTCAATTGGTGTTTTGAAGAATTTGAGTTCGGGTGTTTCAATTTCGTCAAGTGAGAGGATTAAAAGCGGGTCTTTTACTTTTTCAAGTGTTAAGAATCCAGCACAGAAGAGACATCTTGTTGTGAAGTTTGGTTGAATTCTTTTACAGCGTTGGCATTGAAAAGGCATTTATTGATTAAACTTTCTTTTTTCAAAAGTTAATAAAGTTTTTTGACTTTTTTACAGGGTGGGGTGGGGCGCCTTAACAAGCGGGAGCAAGTTTACATAAAACATCTTCCGTTTAAACGGGGAAGCGGTAGGGGAGTGGTTTTTTAAAATAAAAACGCCAGCTCCGGGGATCGTAGAGCTGGCTTAACAATTGGGATTAACACAGAACAGCGGAAGTAATTTAAGAAATTTTCGTTGAACTGTCAAAGAGCCAATTTGTTTAGTTTTAATTTCAATTTTAAATGTAAGATTTTTTTGAATTTGTTTTCCTTGCAGGACTAATAGATACAATTGTCTTTGTGAGCCATTTCCCAAATATAGACATAACCTTGATCGTCAATGTCAATAAAGTTTTTCTCATCACATTTGAGACAGACGACTCTTATACCTTCATTGTCCCAGTTTTCCCAGAAAGTTATTTCCCACAGGTTGCGTTCAACTAGAGAAACCTCGTAATGTAAACAATTATCACAGATGGCTTTTGATATTTCAAAGAATTCAACTTCTTCAATTTTTTCAATGTCAAGATCTTGAATCACCTCAACGATAAGATGTTCTCTTTCTCCGACTTTGCATAAATCACAGGGGCACTCATCTGGTTCAATTGGTTTGATGTAAATATACCAGTCGTGAAAGTCATTTTCAGGGATTGAGTTTTGAGCGGTTTTATAGACATGAGAGATTTTTGAGATCAAATTTTCAAAGTCGTTCATTTCAATCCCCCGTTGTTTTTAAAAATCGGTTTGGGTTCTAATAGAAATCCAGACGCCAGCGAGCCCTCTTTTAAGAAAGAGCTCGTCCTCTTTCCAAGAGCCATCAATGAAACGCCCCTCGTTTTCAAAAATTTTCTCTCTCCCGCAATTGAAACATTTCTCCTTCATCGTTAAGACCTCTTTTTAAGTTTTATATTTCCTGATGAATAAATCTTTCAAAATAATAAAAAGCCAGCTCGTTTGTGAGCTGGCGCGAGGATTGAAGTAAATTTTATTCCCTAAGGCAAAGGTAATTTAACAAACTTTCAATCAATTGTCAATAACTTTCAGATTTAAAATTATCTTTTTCTTTGCGGGCGGAAAAGGAAGAAATAACGGAAAATTCTGAGGATAAGATACGCAAGGAAGGAAAAGATTGAAAGCAAGATATATGTTTCTCTGTTTTCAAGTCCGATTTGAAGTATCTTCACAATTGTGATTGAGCCGATTAGGAATGCAAAGAAAGGTCCGAGGTTTAAGTATTCTCTTTCTTCTTGTTTTCTGAGTTCTCTTATGTCGTCGTCTTGGATGTGCTTTTTTGCGATCGCCTGTGAAAGCGTCGCTTTTATTAGGTTTGGGTTTCCCTTTGAGATGTGCAGGACTTCGTTTCTGAGGAATTCCCTTTTATCTGCCTTCAAGTGTGAGAGGTGTTTATCAATTAGGTAGTTAATCAACTTGATTGCTGTTTCTTTTGGTAGTTCTTCAAGGTTTATTTTTTCAAACATTGCGTATATGTGTTTTAGGCGTTTGTCGTTTTTGAGTTCGCTTGTTGTAGCAATGATTGTTGACGCTTGGGCGAGGTCAAGTATAAATTCTGCAAGTTGAGCGCTTGCGAGGTCAAGGTCGTCAATGAAAAGGATGTAGTCCTTTGATTTGATTGATTTGATTATAACGGATTGAGCGGTTTTAGTTTTTATTGATATTGAGCCGTCGGGTGCGATTTCAACGGCGTTTTCGGGGTCTTCAAGGTCTCGGTTTGAATATAGGGTTTGGATTATTTCGGTGAAAAGGGTTGATTTAGTTTTTGTGAGGTCAATTTTGAGCGTTTTTATTTTTCTTTCCCAAGCTTGGCGCAGGCGTTGGGATATTCTGACATCGTTAAACTCTTTTTCAAGGACGGTTGGGCTGAATTCTATTTTGTGGGTTGTTCCGCTGATAATGTTGATTGCTTGTTCAAGAAGAGATGTCTTCCCTATTCCCTTTTTCCCTATGATGAGAGTATTTTTTCCGACGAGAGCGTTGAAGATGATTTTTTTGAGTTCGGTTTCTCTTCCGAAAAAGGCGTTGTCAAGGAAAATTTTATCTGGCATCTAAAACTAACAAAAATTGTTTTTTCGTTTTTGTTGCTGATTCTCTTATTTCGCGGATGCGACCGCTGGCGGTTGATTTTATTGTGTTTTTTACTTCAATGTCTGTGATTTTGAGTTCAATTTCTTTTATTTTCGTTTTCAGCGTTTCAATCTTTAAGTAAAGTTTCCCCTTCTTCAATTCGGCGTCGGTTTGTTTCCCTTTGATTTTGTTCAACAGCGTTTCTTTTTCTTTTTCAAGTTTAAAAGTCGCTTGCGGACCAGCGAGCCCTCTCTTTTTGAGTTCTTCAAGTTGTGAGATTTCCCTTTCAATTTGAGAAAGTTTGAGGTTTATTTCGGTTGTGTCTTGTTTGAGGCGTTCGTCAATTGCTTTTATTTCGTTTTCGGTTTGTGAGATCTGGGTTTGAATCTGGTTTATTTGAAGTTTTAGGCGTTCAATTTCAGTTGTTTGTCTGTAAGCGATCGTCTGTCCCTCTTTGATTGTGTCTTGTGGTTTGACTACGAAGCGGATGTTTTCGTTTGGGTGTAGTTCAATTAGGATGAATTGGGTTTTGTCTTTTTCGTTTTTTCCGTTATCAGCGACGGCGGGCGCGGGCGCTGGCTGTGTTTCAAGATAAATCTTTTTGATTGTTAGTTTTGCGGATTTGATGATTTTGTCTTGAAGGTTCAAGGATCTCAGAAACTCTGTTGTCGTCATATTCAACTTAATTTTGTGTTCTGATGTTTGTTTGAAGAATTCAAATTTGGTGGGCGGGGGCTGGATTGGTTCAAGTGGTTCGTAAAATTCAATTTCACCTGTCAAAAACAGCAAAGAGTCGTTGAGGTCAATTGCGTTTCCGAGTGTTTGGTTTTGGATTGATAGGTTTTTTATTTCAAGGCGTGCTTTTCCCTTCGGGATTGTTAAGATGTCTGCTGTGAAGATGTCGTTTTTGAAGTTGTCCTTCCCTACTGACAAAGTCAAAGAGCCCTCTTTTATCAACAACATGTTTTGTTTTTCTGCTGAAATTATCAAATAATCTCCCTTCAATTTGTCCCCTGTTGTTGTGTTAATTCCCTCAAGTCGTGCCCAGCAAATAAAATTTTTTGAAAGTTCGTTGTAGGATCTTACGGCTGAGTTTATGTCCCGCTGGATTTCCCTGACGATTTTTGTATGTGTTTTAAAACTTATATAGGCGAAGGGTATTGTCAAGAAGACGAAGACGAATCCGAGCGCAACATCAGCTTTTGAACCGACGATGATTCTGTAGGCTTCGGGTTGCTGGGTGTCAAATGGAAAAACAGCGTTTCTCATAGAGAATGGGTAAAGGATTTTAACTCCTTGGACCGAGGCACAGTCAATCAGGATGTGCGAGGTGTAGCCGATGGCGAAGGCGAGTGGGTTAAAGTTTCCTGTGTCAAAGAGTATCTTGACGATTACAGCGATTAGAAAAACAAAAACAATTGCAAGTAGTGAGTGAGTTAAAGTTCTATGGCTGAATTTGTTTTCAACGGGTTTGCTGATAAACGGAAAGATCCTTCCGAGCCATGACTTTGAATTGTCAATGTCCGGGGATAAAGATCCAAGGGCGCAAATGATGGCGTTTTCATAGTTAAATTCCATTCCCTGCCCTACACTTGCAAAGGCGAGCGTGAAAAGTGAAAAAGATATGTGGGTTGGGCTTGTCATTTGCGATTGAGTTTTTGTTTTTCCCCTCACCCTTCCCCTCTCCCGCTGGTGGAGATGGAACTTGTTAAGTCCTTTGTTGAGCCGATGATAAATTCGCTCACACGATAAGAGCCCTTTTTGATGTGTCTTTTTCTTTTGCCCTTTTTACAACTTATCAGGTAGATCCTTTTTTTGGATTCATTGACAGCGATTAAGTCCCATTTTCCGTGCGAGCCCGCGCTTCTTACAACAGCGAATCCGTTCTCTTTCAAGATGTTTTTAATTCGGTATTCTAAACTTCTGCCGTTGATGTAGTTTTTATTTGGCATCGTTTGACTCTTTTTAAGTTTGTTTTTCCCCTCACAAAGGTAGTTTCAGCATCTCGTCAAAGTTTTTCAGGAAGGTTTTTCGGTGTACTTCACTTGGACCGTGATCCTTGATTGCTCGGATGTGCTCGGGTGTTGGATAGCCGAGATTACGCTTGAAGTTATAAACCGGATACTTGGCGTCAAATATGGTCATCATCAGGACATCTCTATTGTGCTTTGCGTAAATACTTGCACAGCTTACTTGATAGATGAATTTGTCTGCTCTTGGGAGTGCTATCAGGTGAAGTCGTGTTGTTGGTAGTTCCATTCTTTCTTCTGGTGTGATTTGAAAGATTGCGTCTCCGTCAATGAAGACGAAAACCTCTGTTTCGTAGCTGGGTTTAAGATCCTCAAGTGTCATAAACAAGGCGTTTTTCATTGCGAGAAGGGTTGCGTTGTAGATGTTTAGTTTGTCAATCTCTTGAGGGGGTATCATTTCAATTGAGAGTGCGAGGGCGTGTTTTTCTATTTCTTGAGCGAGTTTCTCCCTCTGTTTTACATTCAAAAGTTTAGAGTCCTTCACTCCGTCAATTAGGTGTTCAATTGCGATTGCGCTTGCTACGACTGGACCGGCGAGAGCTCCGCGACCGACTTCGTCAATGCCGATGATTATTCGTTTTGGTTTCATTTGGTTTTGATTTTTTTTGTTTTCGTTTTGTTGGCGCGCCCGCGCCGTTTTTTACTTTGTTATAATGAATTTGTCGTTGTAAATGTTCCTGTTTGTGAAAACGGAGATTAGATAGACACCGCTTGCTGTGTTTGGGATTGTGAGAGATGTATAATCAGCGTTAGGGTTCATTTCTTGGACCAACTGACCAAGTATGTTAAAGATTGCTACTCTTCTCATTATTTCTCCCGGGGTAGATATTTCAAGTGTTGTAAAAGATCCGTTTCTTGTTGTCTTGAGAAGCATCTTTCTTTCTCCCCTTTTGTCTTTTTCAAATGATTTTTTGAATGGTTCGTC
>JAPYWO010000065.1 GCA_028276305.1 Candidatus Thermokryptus sp. | reverse complement strand
CAACCAAGTTCCAGCCAGCTTGGAAGTTCCTCGTCTTAAAGAGCCCTCCAACGACAAGCTTGAAATGTCTTTCTCCTCCCGAACCAGAGTTATAGGTATAGGTATTATCACCCTCGTTTAAAACTTTTCTTGTGCCTGCGTCAAGGTCATATAGGACGATCATATAATTGCTTGGGAAGAGGGAGTCGGGGTTAAATTCAAGTAGTACATTTTTCCCTGTTCGGTCGGTTTTGACATTAAATAACCATTCAATCGTTTTGTTTGTTAAGTCCCTTGCTCTTCTTGTGTCCTTGGAGTAGTATGGTCCAGGTCCACCCCATTCGGGGTGTGGGAAGTAAAGGTAGACATAGTTTGAGTTTGGTGCTGGTGGTTTTGGTATGTCGTATGGGTCAAGTGAGTCGCTCGCTTGTGAGTGAACAGCTGCGAAGTTATTAAGGTCAGAAAGTGAATCAACTTTTGATGAAATTCTTATTGACCATTGAGTGGGTGTCTCTTGACCTGGTGGAATTATAACGCCACGTCCACGATAGACGGCAAGCCCTCCCCAAAACGTTCCAATCCATATGTTTCCCTCTCCATCTATGGCAACTGCACGAACCTCGTTATAAGGCAAGCCAGAATTTGAAGTGTTGTAAACAGTCCAATTCACTCCGTCAAACTTAGCAAGACCCCAAGCTCCAATCCATTTGTTTCCTTGCCCATCTATGGCTATTGCACGAACATCGTTAGAAGGCAAGTTAGAGTTTGAAGTGTTATAGACAGTCCAATTGACACCATCAAACTTTGCAAGCCCACCGTTTGTTCCAATCCATTTATTCCCCTGCCCATCTATAGCTATTGCATTTACAACGTTATCGGGTAAACCAGAATTTGAAGTGTTATAAACACTCCAATTTACTCCATCAAATTTCGCAAGTCCTCCACCCCCTGTTCCAATCCATTTGTTTCCTTGTACATCTATGGCTATTGCTAGAACCCAGTCAGAAGGTAACCCAGAATTTGAAGTGTTATAAACAGTCCAACCTGCACCATCAAACTTTGCAATTCCTCCACCATCTGTTCCAACCCATTTGTTCCCTGAATCATCTATGGCTATTACACGAACATAATTAGAAGGTAATCCAGAATTTGAGCTGTTGTAAACAGTCCAACTTACACTATCAAACTTTGCAAGCCCACCGTTTGTTCCAATCCATTTATTCCCCTGTCCATCTATGGCTATTGCTAGAACCCAGTTCCCAGGTAATCCAGAATTTGAACGGTTATAAACAGTCCAATTAACACCGTCAAATTTCGCAAGCCCACCGTTTGTTCCAATCCATTTATTCCCCTGTCCATCTATGGTTATTGCTAGAACCCAGTTCTCAGGCAACCCAGAATTTGATGTGTTATAAAAAGTCCAATTTGTCCCGTCAAACTTAACAAGACCTTCACCATATGTTCCAACCCATTTGTTCCCCTGTCTATCTATGGCTATTGCATGAACATAGTTATCGGGCAATCCCGAATTTAAAATGTTATAAACAGTCCAATTTATCCCATCAAATTTAGCAATTCCTCCACCATGTGTTCCAACCCATTTGTTCCCTGAATCATCTATGGCTATTGCATAAACATCGTTATGAGGCAATCCAGAATTTGAACGGTTATAAACAGTCCAATTAACACCGTCAAATTTCGCAAGTCCTCCATCCGTTCCAATCCATTTATTCCCCTGTTCATCTATGGCAATTGCCCAAACCCAGTTATCAGGCAATCCAGAATTTGATGTGTTATAAACAGTCCAATTCACTCCATCAAACTTTGCAAGCCCTCCACTAAAAGGCCAGTAAGGATGCGTTCCAATCCATTTATTACCTGAATCATCTATGGCTATTGCAGTAACCCAGTCAGAAGGCAAGCCAGAATTTGAAGTGTTATAAACAGTCCAGTTCACGCCATCAAACTTCGCAAGTCCTCTAGCAGCTGCAATCCATTTATTCCCCTGTTCATCTATAGCTATTGCACGAACATAATTAGAAGGTAATCCAGAATTTGAGCTGTTGTAAACAGTCCAACTTACACCATCAAACTTTGCAAGCCCTCCACCATTTGTTCCAATCCATTTATTCCCTTGTCCATCTATGGCTATTGCATTAACCCAGTTGGAAGGTAAACCAGAACTCAACTTGTCATAAATGATAAAATCTCCATTTGACTTATTTAACTTAACAAGCCCACCATGTTCTGTTCCAATCCAAAGATATTCACCTTCGTCGGCAAGGCAATTAATATATTTTCCATTAGTATAAACAATCCATTCTTGAGTTTGCGAAAATAAGAAATTAGTTGAAATGAAAATCAAAGCAAGCGAGACAATTGCGAAGATGCGGGAAGTTGTTGAGTTGAGATTCATGGTTACCTCCCTTTTTGGTTTTATTGATAAAGATTGTGGTTTGAGAAAGTGGAAAGTTAAAACGGCAGGAAATAAAACAGCATGGGCGTAATTTTCGTTCGTGAGAGTTCATGGCGAAAACTCCGTTTTGAACTCTAATTCTGTGAATATGTTAAAAAATTTCTTTGAAAATGTCAAGAGGGGAGGAGTTAGGGGTTATTGGGGTTGCATGGGGTGTTTGTAATCTAAAATTAATCGGATTGGGTAGAGTTTGTTTTCTTGCCAGAGTTTAAATGGGTTTCTCAATATGTGAATTTGGGCGTTGATCTCGCCGGCGTTTATGACAACATAGAAACAATATTTATCCCCCTTTTCTTTAGCAAATTCCCATTGTTTTTTGGTGACTTCAATTGGTTCTCTCCCATCCCTTGTTCTGCTTTTTACTTCAATATATTCTATTTCCATGCGATTTTCTTTTATTACAAAATCAAAGCCCTCGCCTTTATCTTGAACCTTATTCAGCCATATAATTTCAATTTCTTTGTGGTCAGAAGTTACCACTTTAAATCCCAAATCTGATTCAATTATTTCGCCAAGGTTTTGATATTTTGTTTTCAAAGCATTATAGACATATTCCTCACCCCATCTTCCTATTATTTTGAGATTTTCTTTACCCCTTATTATTTTTTTGTCTTCAATTTCTTGTATATGTTCTGATTCGCCGTGATTTTCAACCACAGTGGGTTGGATATCGGGTTTTATGTCTTCTGGTTCATATTCACTTATAGTTATAAGGGCTTCGTCGGATTTAACTTGTGGAGTCCATTGGATTTTACTACGAATAAATTCTTCAAGCTCTTCAGGCGTGATGTTATATTGTTTTGTGATTTCTAATATCTTTCTATCTTTTTCTGGAAGTTGACTTATTAAATCGGGTTTGAATTCAAGGGCTTTTATTAAAACATCTATATTAGGGCTCTCTTTGATATACCTATCTGATAGCTCGGAAAAAGTAATCTCAAAAGGTTTTCTAAAATTATCATCTTTGTCAAGCAACCAAGCTTCTTGTTTTAGTGTTTTTAAAAACTTGGCGGGAAATTCAGCAGAATGTTCAATATAGTAAAACCATTTATATAGACCTTTAAAAAATTTCTCGGCTTCTAATCTACTTAAACGCTCAACACTTTTCAGGAGTAGTTTCCACAGCGAGAATGATCTTTCGGGGGTTATGTTCTTTATAAAATTATCCAAACCATCATATTCGTAATCTTTTAAGCAAATGTCCCTGGACCATCCGTTATCACCTCGTAATTTTTTCTTTTCTTCCCAAGTTAAGTTGCCTTCTATTTCAATTCGTCTTGGTTTATCATCAACGCCTAAGTCGGTGAGAAATTTCCTCACTTTTTCTTCGCCGAATTTGTCGTAAAGTTCGTCACAGACGAAATATACGGGGTAGCCATTGAAGTAGGTTTCTAAATCTTCGGTTTTGAAATACACTTGGCTTGGTTTTAACAGTTTTTTCTCCTCGGGGTTAACATTTTTAACGGCATAGATGAAGGAGGCGTCTGATAAAGAATTAATATATTCGTTTTTTCTGAATGCTTGGATACTTTCATATCCTTTCAATAGTTTTTCAAAGTCATCAAAGTATTTTTCATCTTTTGTTGGGTTTTCCTTGCGATATTTCGGGAGGACAAATAGGTTGATTTCATCAAATAGGTTCGGTTTTTCAAGGCCAAGTTCTTTTAAAAATTTTAAAGATTCTTCGTCTTCAGTGAGGGTGCGTTTTACGGTTTTGTATTCGGATTTGGATTCAGCTGGGAGATAAACTTGAATTTTACCATTATTATCAAATGGGGCTATGTGTTCATTATTTTCAAGGCGTATTATAGGTTTAGTCCTCAAGATACTTCTTGGGTAACCCCATAAGTGTCTTTGGTTTAAAAGAAGTTTATAAAAATCAATCATCCATTCATCTGATTTACTTTGTAAGAATTCAGCGGTTATCTTTCTTGAGAAGCTTTCAAAGTCAACTTCCGGGATTTTAAGTTCGTGAATTAGATAAGATCTGAGATCTGGGGTTTTGTCTTGAGTTATATTTGTACTCAACCAGTTTTTCCTTGAAAACAGATATTGAATGTCGTTGCTGTTTAAGAATTCGGTTAATTCCTTTCCCCTTGCGAGAAGTGCGTCATTTGCTTTTGTAAAGGAGCCGTCTGATGTTGGCAGAAGCTCTCCCGAGAGAAGTTTTTCTTTTACTTTTTCGTAGGCGACAGAGTAAATTTGTTCATTTCTGTGTTCTTTATTTATAGGTAGAATGTTCAGGAAATCCACATCAAGGTAACCCAGGTTTTTGACGATATTTAAGCTTTCTGCGATAAGATTTCCAATCTCTTCAAGGATAATTTTATTTTGTTCATCGTCAAGAGGGATGTTTTCTCTGTTTGGGGTTGTTTTGAAGGGTCCTTGAATGACGAAGTTTAGAAAGGTGACTCTTTCAGTTGGGAAAAACACAATCAATTTTGAGTTTGATTCGGGTATGATTTTTTCTTCGCCATTTTCATCTTTTCCGAGTTTATAAGCTATTTCGGCTGATAATTTCTTCCCTTCTATTATTATCGGTTTTCTTATAACAAGATATTCTTCGGATTCGGTTTCTGATAATAAAGTTACTCTTTCTGTATTTTCTGCGTTTGGTATTTCAATTTTTTCTTTTAGGTAATGTCCTTTTGAAAGGGGTGATCGCCATTCAATTTCTTCTATATTTTTCAGGAAGAGCAATGTTTTAAGTCCGAGGTTTTGAAGGCGGTTTTGAACGAGTTCAAACACTTCTTGTTGTGAGCGATATTTATGGTTGAAGGGGATACGTATGAGGGTTTCATTTTGATTTAAAGTTATGGAGTCATCTTGTATAGGTTCGGGGATGACGAAGTCGGTGATTTTTATTTTATATTCACCGGAAAATATATAAGGGGTTTGGGTAACGGCGAAAACGGACTTGAAGCCGAGTCCGAATTTTCCAATCATGTTGAGGTCGTCCTTCTTTTTGGATATTCCAATCCCTGTAACGCCATCAATATCCTTCAGGTCAAAGGGTTTACCATTATGGTAGAAGTCAAGTCGGTCTTCAAATAGCTTAATGTTAACTTGTTTTGCGTTTTCGTCTTCAGCGTTTTGTAATAATTCGTAGATGAAATGAGACGGGTCGGAATATTGACCGGCTAAAATGCTATCAAAATCAAAATTATTTTCCCTTGAAAATCTCACCCATTGTTTTCTTTTTTCTATTAATTCCTCAAGTGACATTTTGGGTGTGGTTTTGTTTTAAAATTTTTCTATTTTTGAAACGGTTCATTTATCATAGTTCGCCTTTGAATGCTTTGTCTAAAATTGAGTTTTCTAATTCTTTGAGTTTAGTTTCTGTATGAGTTTGGCTTTCTTTCAGGGATTTGATTTTTTCTTGGAGAGCTTGGAGGTGCGCTACTATTCTTTTTTGTTCTTCAAGGGGTGGGAGGGGGATGAGAACATTGTAAATAACTTCTTGTGAGATAGAAGGTTGAGCCCCTTTTTTAGCAAGTGAAGAGAAATCAACGTTGCGCAGAGCCAAAGCAATGTATTCTATATCACATTCAATAAACCACTTAGCTACAAACATTGCATTATCAGATATCCAGCACGGCGCATCAACTACATTAATCGCACCACAAGCCCCAACACGTCCAATCACTATAGTCCTCCCTTCTGTGAGCAAAGGAATAGTTATGAAGCCAAGCAAACCATTAGATCCGTAAACCGGGATATTACCTTGTGATTGCAGGTCGTTTTTTCGAATGAACTTGCCGTTTTTTAGCCTAAATACTTCCCCCAACTTCACCCATTGCCAGCCGTTTGGGAGTTGTGTTCCGGGTTTGGGGAAGGTTTCGGCAAGGGCGGATTGCCAGAGGAGTTCGGTTTTTTCTTTTGATTCTTGTCTTAGTTTTCTGGCTTCTTTTATTCTGGTCATCAGTTCTTCAATGCGAGCTACAATTCTTTTTTGTTCTTCAAGGGGTGGGAGGGGAACAATGAATTGCTTCAATCGGCTCCCTGAGAGGTTTGGAATTGCGGTTCGGCTTTCAGCACCTTGATAATGCTGAAATACTTGATACGCAGCCTGCATCCAATACATAAAAAAACGCGGTTCAATTTGGTCGCTACGGCGCCTAAGCCTATGAATATGGTTCTGGTAAAGGACAACAGGTAATTGACCTTCCCATATGGCTGTTCGTCCGACCTCTCCTCCTTCACATACAAGGAGGTCTCCTGGTTGTAAGCATAGTTTTTTCACTTCTTCATCTGTGAAATCCATTTCATCTATTGATGACAAATCAATAGAACCCCACAGAATGTTACTTGTGCGT
>JAPYWO010000064.1 GCA_028276305.1 Candidatus Thermokryptus sp. | reverse complement strand
TTTGTGAACTTGTTTTTGATTTATTGCCTGATTATTTAAAACCATCGTTTAAATTAAAACTTGCAGAACTTAACATTAAAGTTGGAAATTTCAAATCCGCTCTATCTCTCCTTGAAGATGTTTATGAAGTTAGCGCTCTTGAATTGAAGTCGGATGCATATTTTCATCTTGGGGACACAGAATCGGCGTTTTTGATTTTGAAACAGGGGATGAGAATTTCTGATAGCGTTTATGATAGGATGAGGATTGCGGTGAAAATGTCGCAAATTTTAGCAATAAGTGGTGATGTTGAAATCGCTTTTTCAATTTTGAACGCTTATGCCGATGATAAAATTTTAAAATTTGTTTCAAAAACGAAATTGATCGGCGATTTTTATGCTGGTCTCGGGATAATACATCAAATGATGGGAAATCTTGATAAAGCTAAGGGTTGTTTTGAGATAAGCGTTGAGAGTAGGATTAAGAAAGGGGATAAGTTAAAGATAATCGCTGGGTACAATAACTTGGCGAATTTTTATAGTATAATTGGGAAGTATGATGAAGCGATAAATTTTTGGAAAAGGGCTATAGAAATTTCTGAAACGGTTGGGAACTTAACACAAACCGCTCACATTTACAACAACATCGGTATAAGCCACTTCAAGCGTAGAAATTATCAATCGGCGATTGAGAGTTATCAAAAAGCGATGGCAATTTACAGAACGATCGGGGATATCCCGGGGATGGCAAATGTCCTCGGGAACATGGGCGAAGTGTTGATAGAGGAATATAAACTCGGTGAGGCGTACAATAACTTGATTGAGGCGGAAAAGCTTTATGAGAAAACGGGGGATAGAAGTGGTGTTTGCGAGATAAAGCGTTTGCTCTTCCTGGTGTTTCTTTATGTGGGGGACGCAAAGCGAGCGAGGGAAGCTTTTAAATGGATTGATGAAAATTGTGAAGGAATCCAATCTAACATTAGAGATTACTTTAATGCATTGGTTTTAATGAAAGAGGGTAATTTCAAATTAGCAGAGGAAATTCTTTTTAAGATGTTAGAGGATAAGACAGTTAAAGAGGATTTTGAGCTTAACTTGAAAATTTTAATTGCACTTCTCAAATTAAACTATGTATCAGGAAAAATAAATAACCTGGGTAAAGTTTTGGATTCCGTTGAAAGTTTTGTTGAGTTTGTTGAAGACCGTTATACAAAATCTTTGGTATTCTTTTTGGTTTCACTTGCTTTAGATGACAAGTCAGCTTCTTTTAAAAGTTTGAACAAAGCTTTGTCTGAGCTTGGAGATGAATTCAGCGAGTTTGCTTGGAAAGTTTATCTTGAAATGGCGCATTATTACAAAAGCAGAGGGATTGGGATTAAGTATTTGAATTACCTTGAAAAAGCACTGAAGAATTTTAACGATCTGATTGTGAGGATTAGCGATGCGAATTTCATTAAATCCTATGTCAACGATGCCGAGAATGAAAAATTTTATAAGGTATTAAGAAGTTTAACCGTTTAAAAATGGATGAGAGATTTAAAATATCGCTTATTAGCACGAGTCGTTCTGCGCTTGAAGATGTGAAGAAATTTATACCAGTTGAGGAGGGTTATTTTGTTGTCAGTTTGGTTACATCTTACAATTCGCTTAAGCGTTTATCTGTGCAGAAGCCTGAGCTTGTCGTCTGTGTGATTGCAAACCGTGGGGATGAGATTTTGCTTGAAACGGCGATAGATATGTTTGGAAGTAAAAATCTCGCTTGTGTTGATTATGTGAAGTCGTATAATTTAACTGTTAAACTTTTGAAGTCGGGGGTTATTTCTTATTTCACGATGCCGGAAGAAAGCGTTGCCTTTTCTGATTTCGTAAAGGGTAAAGCGGAAGAGTGGAAAAAAGAAATTGAAGCGGAGAAATTTCTTAGCATCAGGAGAGAGCAATTTGATTTTGGGAAATTCATTGGGAGTTCTGAAAAAGTGCGTGAAATAATTGAGCTTGTGAAGAAAGCGATTGAGCACAAGGATTTAACAATTCTCATCACAGGGGAAACGGGCACTGGGAAAACACTGCTTGCAAGGATAATACATCAAAACACTTATTCAGAGATAAGACCTTTCGTTGAGATAAACTGTGCTTCAATCCCGCCGACTTTGCTTGAATCGGAACTTTTCGGGCATGAGAAAGGAGCTTTCACTGATGCTAAGGAAAGAAAGATCGGTTTATTTGAAATAGCAAACGGTGGAACTATTTTCCTTGATGAAATTGGTGACCTTGATTTAAATTTGCAAGGGAAAATTTTGAAGGTTATAGAGGAAAAGACATTTCGTCGTATCGGTGGCGTAGAGACGATAAAGTTTGAAGGTAGGATAATAACTGCTACGAATCAAAACCTTGAACTTCTTGTAAGGGAAAATAAGTTTAGAAGGGATTTGTATTACCGTTTGATGCTTTTCCCGATCCATCTTCCGCCTCTTCGTGAGCGGGGTGATGATATATTTATTCTCGCTGAACATTTTATAAATGAGTTCAATTACCTTTATCGTAAAAATCTACCAAAGGTGAAGGGGATTTCACCAGAAGCGAAGTTGCTTTTGAAAAAATATCACTGGCCTGGGAATGTTCGTCAATTAAGATATGCAATTGAGAAAGCGGTAATTTTGACGGGGAATGAGTATTTAGTGCCTGATGATTTTAAATTCTTATTTGAAAAGCCAGAGAAAACAAGAGGGGCTCATCTCGTTGAGGGGGATAGTTCAAATATTTACATTTCAACACCTCTTGAGTCAGCAAGCTTAAACAATGTTGAGAAGGAACTTATAAGATCGGTGCTTGAGAAAGTAGATTGGAACAAGTCGCGAGCTTCAAGAATACTTGGGATATCCCGACCGCGACTTGACAGATTAATCCAGAAGTATAGAATAATTCGTTGATATATTTTGTTGCTGGTGTAACAAATCGTTGCAACAAGCCATTACAATTTAACCGAGTTTTTATTTTCAGGGGGTAAGCGAACTTAAAATTTGATTAAATTTTAGTCATTTTTTGTAATTTCGCATAAAAAATTTTTTGGCACGGTATTTGAAATTATTTGAGGTAGAAGATTTTCGCTCTTTAAATGAAATTGTCAAGTTTGCGGTCTTGAAGATCAGATGAATGTTTTCAAAGTTTGCCTGTTTAAAAGATAGCTAAATTTTATGAGTTGGATAATTTATGTATTGCGCTGATTTAATTTAGGTTTATATCAAAAACCTCTGTTCTTTAAAATATCGCTTTAAATGAGATTGCGGGCGATAGTTGAATGGTGTGAAATATTGTATGATGTATGGTGAGTTTTTGACATTTGTGAAGTTAAATTGGAAAGATTTAGTCAAGTTGTTTATGCTTTGAATATGATTTATTAAAGCAATGTAAATTACGCTGAAAAGTGAATTTGCGATTTGGTCTATGATTAAGTTTCCTAATACTTCAAAAAACTAAATGTCAAACTAAAATATGGAGGTAGCCATGAAGCGTCTTATTTCCTCTCTTGGCGTCATCATTATCGTTGTTAGCTTGGCATTTTTCTTAACAAGTTGCGCCGATAACCCGGTAGGGCTTTCAAGTGGGAAGCCAAGCGTTCTTAACAAAGGGGAACAGCCGAAACTCCTGAAGTGGAACGATGCGTTTAAGCAAGAACTTCTGGCGAAGAAAGGTTTTGATGGTAAATGGGTTTTCCCAGATAAGGATGCTGTGGTCGGAGGGAAGAAGACATATAACAATTCGGTTTACATACCAGCTGGTGCAGTTAGTGAGCCAACTTATGTTACGGTTGAGGTTCTTGACAGGGAATATGCCGTTGTTGAATTCAATCCAAGCATGACATTTAATACAAGTGTTACGATTACGCTTTCATATGCCGAGGTTGATCTTGGTAATTTGTCGCCATATGATTTGAAACCGGTTTGGTATAACCCTGAAACCGGGGCTTGGGAATATGTTGATAGCCCTGTGACAGTTGATACGAAGAAGCAGACATTGAGCTTCCAGACGAATCATTTCTCAAGATATGCTTGGTCTTGGTAATGTTAAGGGAAAAACCTTGATAACAAGGAGGTAAAAAATATGAAGCGCGTTAAATCAAATTTTTACGATAAAGTTATAGCCGTCGCCCGCAGATATTGTGGGGACGACTTCCTTAAAAAATTTACCGAGATAGTAAAAGAGCGGGAAGAAAATCTCGCTCTTGATTTAAAGGAAGCGAAAGGAAAGTTTGAAGTAAGCTCTGAAGTACAAGAGTCAATTATTGATGAGATTAAGTTTGATACTTTGTTAAGTTTGTCTGGAGCGATGCTTGAGCAGTTCAAGTTCATTCAGATGTGTTTTGATATCGGTGATATATGCATGACTTATGGAGAGTTTGATAAAGCAGAGAGTTGTTTTCTACTTGTTATAAAAAGGTCTGGAAAGGGTCGTGAATTTGATGAGGTTAGAGCCAAAGCGTATGTTAAACTTGGAGAGGTTAAGACGAAGCAAAATGAGATAAACGATGCGATTTCAGCATTAAGGCAAGGGTTGAAAATTTATAAGAAGCTTCGCAATGTTGATGGGATTTCAACTTGTGAAAACGGGCTTGGGATTGCCTTCTTTGAAAGTGGGCGATATGATTACGGGTTGACTTATTTTAACCAGGCGCTAAAGAGGGCAGAGAAAAGCAAGAACGAGGAACTGATCGCTGGTTTGCATATCAACCTTGGTATAATTGAAAGTATGCGTGGTAATTGGGATAAGGCGATTTCCCATTTTCGTCAGGCATTGCCACGGCTTGAGAAAAGAGGAGACGCCCTGCGCCTTGCGCAGACATATCATAATATCGGAGTGACGCTGATTCACAAGGGTGAGTATGACGCTGCGATAAAAGAGTTTGAGAGAAGTATTGAGATAGCTCAAAGAGTTGAAGATAGCTATATGTTAGCTTTGGCGTATCTTGGCAAAGCAGACGCATATGTTAGGATAAAAGATTTACCTCTTGCTACTGCTTACGCAACAATGGCTCTTGATACATTTTATAAAATTGGAGACAGGCAAAGTATCGCCGATGCGTACAGGATTTTGGGAATCGTTCAACTTGAACATGGAAACTTGCATCTTGCTGAGAGCTACTTCATGACCGCAATTGATTTGAACCTTGAGTTCAAAAACTGGCTTAACCTTGGTGAGACATATTATGAGTTAAGTCAGCTATATAAGAAACAATCTCAAATTGACAAGGCGCGCGAATCGTTGTCGTCCTCGCTTAAGTACTTTAAGAAGATCAAAGTTAAATCTTACATAGCTCGGATACAGGCGGAGCTTGAGCAATTGAAGTGAATTAATCAGCCCTGGCGGTTTCCGCCGGGGCGTTTTTAAAAACAAAAATCGTTTAATCAAATGCCATTTGATAGCGCTGACATATTTGAAGAGGTGAGGAGGAAGATCAGCGATGTCAAAAAGAGAATTGAAGAGCTTGAGGGGGAAAAGCATAGGAATCTTGAGATAATTTTTAGCGTTGTCAAGGCGATTAACTCATCTTTAATACTTGAGGAAGTGTTGAAAATTGTCCTTGACAATTTAATTTCACTTTCAAAGGCAGATAAAGGATGTCTTTTCCTTGTCAATGGGGGAGAAAGTTTAAGGTGCGCGCTTGCGAGAAATTCAAGAGGTGAAACAATTGATGAAAATGAGATTTCCTATAGTAAAACGATCGTCAATGATGTTTATTTAAGTGGTGAGCCGATCGTAATTGAAGATGTTCTTAATTACAGTGAATTTAGCAAAAAAGAAAGCATCGTCGCTTTAAATTTAAAAACGATCATTTGTGTTCCGTTGAGCATTGACTCTGAAATCATAGGTGTCGTTTATGTTGATAGCAGTAGGGTCTCGCAGATAAATAAAAACGAGATATTGCAGCTTTTTGAGATTTTAGCTGGTCACGCTGCTATTGCCATACGAAATGCTAAACTATATGAGAAGCTATCAAAAGCATATGCTGATTTGCAGTCGGCAAACGAAGCGATGATAAAAGCCGAAAGGATGGCAACGAGAGGAGCTCTTGCCTCAGAGATCGCACACGAGCTTTCAAATTACTTAACGATAATTTCAATTAACGCAAAGCTCATAACAAGGGAGTTGGCGAAATTTACAATTGATGAAAAGCTTAATAACTCTGTCAATTCCCTTCTTTCTGGAATAAACAAGATGAAGTATTTCATCCGTGGTCTTTTGGATAGCGCAGAGATGAAGCCAAATAAGAAGTTGACGGACATAAATTCCGTCATTGTTGAAACAATACAATTCATTCAACCACTTTCAAGGTATTCAAATGTAAAATTCGTTGAAGAGCTTGACCCTGAATTACCTCTTGTTAATGTTGATCCATTCCAACTTCAGCAACTTTTGATAAACCTTTACAAGAACGCAGCTGATGCTCGCAGTGATGCAACTATTATAACAAGGACATATTTTGACAGGGAATTCAATCAGGTTCAAATAAGGGTTGCTGATAATGGACCTGGGATACCCGCAGAGGTTAGAGAGAAGCTTTTCAGCATAAATTTGACTACTAAACCGGACGGACATGGTTATGGATTGATGATCTGCAAGAAAATAATTGAAAATCATAATGGTAAGATTGAATTAATAAGCGAAGTTGGGATGGGGACGGAGTTTATAATTTCAATTCCTGTTGAATGAAAAAATAGGGGATGAACAAAAATGGCGCTCGGGGACATTGGGGGCATGCATTGCCCCCAGTTTTATTTTATTTGGGTGAGATTAAAGTTTGAAATTTGATAGACCTTTGCATCTTTGACCCTTTCAATGA